>NZ_JBFAZH010000608.1:0-4816 GCF_040681735.1 Actinoplanes sp. NPDC051633
GGAAGGCGGCCAGGTTGACCTTGTTGGTCAGCAGCTCGGTGAACGAGGTGAGATGCGCGCGCCCGGTCGCCGGGTCGAGCTCGTACGCGACGGGGTTCTGCATGAACGAGTTGGCGGCCAGGATGATGAACGCCGACAGCAGTGTCCCGATCGCCACCACGACGATCGTCGCCAGGTGCAGCATCCGCGGCAGCCGGTCCCAGCCGAAATACCACAGCGCGAGGAACGTCGCCTCGAGGAAGAACGCGAGCATCCCCTCGATGGCCAGCGTCGGGCCGAAGACGTCGCCGTAGAAGCGGGCGAACGCGCTCCATCCCATGCCGAACTGGAACTCCTGCACCAGCCCGGTCACGACGCCGACGGCGAAGGTGATGATCAACAACTTCCCGGTCAGCTTCGTCAGGAACAGCAACCGATCCTGACGGGTACGCAGCCACGCGATCTGCAGCCCGGCCGCGATCGCCGCCAGGCTGATCGACAGCGGCACGAAGAAGTAGTGGTAGATCGTGACGACGGCGAACTGCAGCCGGGTCAGGTCGAGCACGTCCATGCGAGGCTCCCCTACGACGTCCTGTAGTAGATACTACGTCGCGTAGTACGACGTCGTGCAGTAGACTGGCTCACATGGCGCTGGGAGACCTGGAACGCGAGGTCATGACGCAGTTGTGGGCGGCGGGGGAGCCGCTCACGGTGCGGCAGGTCCACGAGCGGCTGAGCGGGCGCGGCCTTGCCTACACGACGGTGATGACCGTGCTCGACCGGCTGGCGAAGAAGTCCGTGGTGGTGCAGGAGAAGGACGGCCGGGCCTACCGGTACGCGCCGGCGCAGACCCGTGAGCAGATGACCGCGAGCCTCATGCTGGACGCCCTGAGCGACACGCCCGATCAGGACGCGGCTCTGGCGTACTTCGTCGGTCAGCTCCCGCCGGACGCCATCGCCGCCGCCATCGAGGCCGCGAAAAAGGCGTGACCGCGCTGCTGCTCGGCGCGCTCGGGCTGACCCTGTCGCTGGTCGTGCCCGGCGCGCTGGCCGGCGCCCGCTGGCCGGACCGCGCGCCCGCCGCCGCGGTGCTGCTCTGGCAGGCGATCACCCTGGCCGGCGTGCTGTGCGCGCTCGGCGTGGTGCTCGCCGGGCCGGAGGAGCTGGTCCGCGCCGCGGGCAGCGGCCGCCGGGTCGCGGTGGCCGTGCTGGTCGCCGCCCTGGCCGTGGCCGCGCTGATCGTCGTCCGGCTGCTGGTGTCCCTCGCCGGGGTGATGTGGCGGTCCCGCGCCAGGCGCGCCCGGCACCGGCTGCTGGTGGATCTGCTGGATCGGGCCGAGCAGCGCGCCGGCCTCGATGTGGACAATCTCCGGATCCTGGACGGCGCCCAGCCGCTCGCCTACTGCGTCGCGGGCCGGGAGCCTCGCGTCGTGCTCACCGGTGGCGCTCTCGACGTGCTCGACGACGCGCAGGTCGCCGCCGTCATCGCGCACGAGCAGGCCCACCTGCGGCACCGCCACGAGCTGGTCCGCGAGTCGTTCACCGCGTTCTACAAGGCGGTGCCGCGGCCGCTGCGGTCGCGGGCGCCGCTGGACGCGGTCAACCTGCTGCTCGAGATGGTGGCCGACGACGCGGCGGCCGCCCGCGTCGGCCCGCGAACGGTGCGCGGGGCCCTGGAACGACTGAGCGACGGGGGAGACGGCCGCGGCCGGCGACTCGACCGGCTCGCCGGGGCGATGACGACCTCGCCCGCGCTGACCGCCGTCGTCGTGGTCGTCGCCGTCGCCCTGCTGGTGCTCCCGACCGTGGTGGTCGTGGTGCCGTGGCTCAGTGCGGCCGTCAGCAGATGGCCACTGTAAGTCACTCCCGGGCGTCGAGTTTCCGATCAACCCCTTTGCTAGTACGGTGGTGCCCGGCCTGACAGCCCCCATCGCCCACCCCCGGGCGACCTGTCCGGCCACCGCCCAATCACGTTGAGTGAGCCGGGGACCCACGAAGTCCCATGGGGTGAAGCCGCGAGGTCTGCGGCCGGGAGCGCTTCCCTTCCGAACCCGTCAGCTAACCCGGTCGGCGGCCGAGGGAAGAAAGGGATACGCCCTAACGTGAGCCGCGCAGCCCGTCGCCTGCTCTGCGTTCTTGCCGCCGTCGCGGCCACCATCGTCGTCCCCGTCGCCCCGGCGCAGGCCGTGCCTTCAGTGCCTTCGCCCGGCAGCGTCGAGGACCAGATCGACCAGCAGTGGAACAAGCTGGAGCCGGTCATCGAGCAGTACAACAACGTGCACAACAAGCTGGTCGCCAACCGCCGGCAGCAGGCGGCCCTCCAGAAGCGCCTGACCCCGCTCGAGGTGGAGGTCAACGTCGCCATGGCGCAGGTGCGGGGCCTGGCCGCGGACGCGTACAAGCAGGGGTCGCCCGGAGCCGTCAAGGCCTTGATCATGACCGGCGACCCGGGTGGGCTGACCGACAAGCTGATGTTCCTGGACCAGTACGCGAAGCACCAGCGGGCCGAGGTCAAGGACGTCTCCGACCTGCGCGACAAGCTGGCCTCCGACAAGGCCGACCTGGACACGCTGACCGCGACGCTGGCCACCCAGGACACCGCGCTGGCCCGCAGCAAGGCCTCGATCGAGAAGAAGATCGCCGACCTGCAGAAGCTCCGGGTCCAGGCGTACGGCGACGCCGGACAGGACGACGGCCCGCTGCGCACCGGCCCCTGCCCGGTCACCTACACCAACGACAAGGGCGGCCGGGCCGCGCAGAAGGCGTGCTCGCTGATCGGCAAGCCGTACGTGTTCGGCGCCGAGGGCCCCGGCGGCTACGACTGCTCCGGCCTGACCAAGACCGCGTGGGCCGCCGTCGGCGTGCACCTCGAGCACTACACGAGGGATCAGTGGGGTCAGGGCCGGGCGATCGGCAAGGCCGACCTGCAACCCGGCGACCTGGTCTTCTACTATCCGGGCAGCCTGCACCACGTCGCCCTCTACATCGGCGGTGGCAAGGTCGTGCACGCCCCGCACACCGGCGACCACGTGCGCATGGCGTCCATCGACCGGGGGCCGATCGCGGGCTACCGGCGACCGGGCTGACGGATCACGGGCTGACCGGTCAGTAGTTGAGCCAGGGCGCGTCGAGGTCCTCCTCGACGTACAGCTCGTAACCGTTGCGGGTGCGGCGCTTCGACCGGTACATCGCCGCGTCCGCGTGGCGCAGCATGGTCTTCGCGTCGGTGCCGCCGGGGAAGGCCATCGCCACGCCGATGCTGCAGCCCACGTCGAGGCGCAGGCCGGCGACCGAGCTGTTGCGCTCGATGCCCTCGATGATGCGGGAGGCCACGGCCATCGCCTCGTCCGCGCCGCCGACCCGGGTGAGCACCACGCCGAACTCGTCGCCGCCCAGCCGGCCCACCGTGTCGGTGTCGCGGACGGTCCGGCGCACCACGTCCGCGATGGCGTTCAGCAGGCGGTCGCCCACCTCGTGCCCGTACGTGTCGTTGACCAGCTTGAAGCCGTCCAGATCCAGGAAGAGGAACCCGACCGGGTGCTGGTAGCGGGTGCCGTGGGCGAGGGCGCGCTCCAGGTCGCGGGTCAGCGTCGGCCCGTTGGCCAGCCCGGTGAGGCTGTCGTGCGCGGCGGCGTGCGCGATCCGGTCCTGTACCGCCCGGCGCTCGGTGATGTCCCGGTGGTGCCCGACCACGGCGTGCACCTGGGGGTGCGACAGCATGTTGCGCAGGATGACCTCGTGCCAGTGCCAGGCGCCGTCGGCGTGCCGGAACCGCATCTCGGCGGTGTGCTCGACGCTGTCGTCGGCGGCCAGCACCCGCTCGTGCAGCTCGGCATCGGCCAGCAGATCGTCCGGGTGCACGTACTCCCGGAGCCGCTTGCCGGCCACGTCGTTCGGGAAATAGCCCATCACCTGGGCGATGGCCTGGCTGGCGTAGGTGACCGTGCCGTTCGCCTCCGACATGGTGATCACCTCGGAGCCGTCCCGCAGCAGCGCCCGCAACCGCTCCTCGCCGGCCCGCAGCGCGGCCTCGGCCCGCTCCCGCTGCTCGGTGGAGTGCCCGATCACGCGGGCGGTCGTCAGCGTGCCCAGAGCGATCAGCATGGAGACGCCGTGGCCCTGGGGCAGGGGCAGGTAGCTTTCCAGGAGCCCGGTCATGAAGGCCAGCTCGCCGAGCCCGATGGAGACGGCGCTGCTGACGGCGAGCGGCTTCCACGACCGGGAGCCGTCCGCCCTGAGGTACAGCGTGAAGATGTGCAGGTGCGCGACCGCGAGCAGCGCGCCCCACCCGACCATGTACATGACGGCGGTGGTCAGCAGCACGTGCACGGCGATCCGGAGCCACAGCCGGCCGCCCGGCCGGCCGCCGGAGACCCACCGCTGCACACCGGACTGCTGCCAGGCGGCGCCGGCCACCAGGGCCACGGCGATCCACCACAGCGGCGTGTTGCCGGACAGCCCGAACTGGCGCAGGACGACGATGACGACCAGCGCGGCGAGCGGTTCCAGGCCATCCCGGCCGAACCGCTCCACCATGGCCCGGAATGCCCGGAACCTGTCCGCTCGCATCTCGTTGTCCCTCCACCACCGCCACATGGTTCCGGCGTAGTGGAACCATCGGCCGCGCCACGCGGATGTGAACCCCTTCCGGACGGAAAACTTGGCCGTCGGCGGGTGCATAATGCCAAGCCATGACCGACCAGGCGCCGTACCGGCAGCCTCCCGCGCCCGGCGCAGCCCCCCAGCCGGCGCCCCACGGTCAGCTCCATGACGCGCCGCTGCCGGAGGCCTCCCGGCACACCGTCCGCGTGATGGCCGCCGTGCTCATCCCGGCCGC
>NZ_JBFAZH010000609.1:0-4813 GCF_040681735.1 Actinoplanes sp. NPDC051633
CCGCGCCGATGGGCGGGCGCACCGATCGCCAGGACGGGTGGGGCGACGGCATGATCAACGAAGAGGACCGCGGCTCCGCCTGAGCCGCCAGGCTAAGTTAACGGAGTGCAACGCTTACCTCTCGCCGAGATCCGCGATCGGACCTGCAAGCCGCGAGACGCCTGGTGGACCGTGCTGCTGGTCGATCCCTTGGCACTGCGACTGGTCCGGCTCGTGTACCCGTACCGGTGGATCACCCCGAACCTGCTGTCGCTGTTCGCCTTCGTGCTCGGCCTCGGCTCGGTCGCCTGCTTCGCGACGGGGAACCGCTGGTGGCTGATCGTGGGCGCGGTGCTGTTCCACCTGAGCTTCGTGGTCGACTGCATGGACGGCAAGATCGCGCGGCTGAACGGCACCGGCACCATCTTCGGCGTCTGGTTCGACTTCATCTTCGACCGCGTGCGGGTGCTGCTGTGCGCGGTCGCGTTGACGGGCGGGCAGTACGCGCGTACCGGTGAGATCAAGTACCTGTGGCTGGCCGCCGCGGTGATCGGGCTCGACCTGTTCCGCTACCTCAACGGCTCGCAGATGGGGAAGATCAAGTCCTCGATGCGGTCGCGGCTCGCGACGGCTCGCGGCATCGTCGAGGAGCCCGCGGCCGTGGACGACGAGGGTGAGACCGAGTCGGAGCAGCGGCCCGCCGCGCCGCCGCCCGCCGAGGGCGACAGGGGCGTGTATCTCAGGTTCCGCAACTGGCTGCTGCGCAGCCGGATCCGCACCCATCTGTTCAGCGGCATCGAGTACGAGATGACGGTCTTCATCATCGGCCCGCTGATCGCCGCCCTGGTCACCGACGGCGTCTTCTGGACGTCGGTGGCGGCCTGCGCGCTGCTGCTGGCCTTCGAGGCGCTGCTCGTGGCCCGTCTCTACCAGCTGACGCGCCGGTTCCCGGCCCAGCTGGCGAAGGCGGAGCGGGAGAAGGCGGACCGGGAGACGGCGGGCGGGGTCACACCGTTGCCGACTCAAGTGTGACGATCAGGCGGGCGCCGCGCGGGTCGGCCGGTTCGTAGCGGACCGACCCGCCGTTGGCCTCCACCAGGTGCCGCACGATGAACAGGCCCAGGCCGGCGCCGCGCATGAACCGGTCGAACAGATGCGGGCGCAGCTCGTCCGGGATGCCCGGCCCGCGGTCGGCGACGGTCAGCACCACCGACTCGGCCTTGCGGTCGGCCCGGATCTCCACCGGCGCCTCCCCGTACGCGATCGCGTTGCTCAGCAGGTTCTGCACGACGGCCTGCAGGTGACCCCGGTCGGCGAGCGCCGAGACGTCCTCGCCGACCTCGATCGTCACCGCCCCGTCGGCCGCGGCCCGGCCATCCGCAGCGCCGTCGCCGCCCTTGACCGGCGCGGAGGCGAAGCCGGCCACCACCGACTCCACCACCTCGAGCACCTGCACCGGTGTCCGGCGGGCGGTGACCGCGCCGGTGTCCAGCCGGAACAGCAGCTGCAGGTCGTTCATCATCTTGATCAGCCGCTGGGTGTTCCGGTCGATCTTGGTGGCCAGCTCCCGCCGGATGTCGTCCGGCAGGTCCGCCCAGTCCGCGGCGAGCAGCTCGGCCAGGCTGGCGATCGAGCTGATCGGCTGGGCCACGTCGTGGGTCAGCATCGAGGTCAGGTCGTTCTTGAAGGCGAGCGCCGCCTCCAGCCGGGTGTTCGCCTCTCGGAGCTGCTCGTTGCCACGCAGCAGCTCGTCGGCGTGTGCGCGGGTGGCCTCCTCGGCACGCTTGCGGTCGGCGATGTCGACATAGGTGGCCACGTACGCCCGGGCGGAACCGTCCGCCGCCGGCACCGCGGCCATGGTGGCCAGCACCGGCACCTCGCCACCGTCGCGGTGCCGCACCGACCAGTCCCCGGTGCCGGCCGGCGGCAGCGACTCGGGCCGCGACCCCAGCGCATCCTCCGGAGGGTGCCCGGTCAGCTCGTGCCAGCGCCGGTTCACGTCGATCACCCGGTGGTTGGCGTCGAGCACCATGACCGCTTCGTTCATCGACTGCAGCAGCGTCGTCGCGAACTCCTGCCGCCGGCCCAGCTCGTCGACCAGCTCGCGCTGCTGCCGGTCGGCCACCTCCAGCGACCGGATCAGGTACGCCAACATCGCGAGGACGGCGAGCGCGGCGAGGATCGCCCCGGTGCTGATCGCGGCCACCGGACGACTGATCCCGGTCCGCACGGCGAGCGCGCTGACCGAGGCGGCGAGCACCGGGACGGCGATCAGCGCCGGCAGCCAGCGGCGGATCAGGGTGCCCGGCCCGGCCGCCGCCGCGGTCTTCAGCGGGCCCGCCTCGGGGCGGGCCAGCACCGCACCGGCGGCGAGGGTGAGCAGGGCGCCGGCCAGATACGGCGACATCAGCCCGCCGGGGCCGCGGCCGTCCGGGAAGGTCGGGGCGAACATCCGGGGCACGAGGGCGACCAGCGCGATGACGGCGGCGCCGGCGAGCATCGGGTCGGCGACCGAGAAGCGCATCCCCCCGGCGCGACGGGCCGGGAGACGCAGGTCGAGGGTGGCCACCGCGGCCGCGGCCAGCACCATGGCCACCCCGGCGGCCGGATGCGCACGCAGCGACAGGCTGCCCACCACACCGGCGACGATCGCCAGCAGGTGGCCGGTGATGCGGACGGACAGCGGGCGGTCGGGGAGGACGGCCAGCACGAGCGCGAGCCCGGCGGGCAGCAGGGCCGGCGCCGGGCTCGGGTCGGTGACGGACATGGGCAGGCCGATCGCGCCGTAGAGTGCCGTCGCGACCCCGGCGCACCCGGCGGCGAGCCGGGACAGCCTGCTCACTTCGTGCGCTCTCGGCACCGCCGTCCCCTCTAAGTCGGGGCGATTCGCCCCAATAGTGAGGTAGCGATCATATCGCGGCAGATGCCCAGGTGAAGCCCTTCTCCACTCGAGCGGTGGTCGCCAGGGGAGCCAGCCCGGCGCCGTGCTTGTTCGCGTGGTGCCCGCAGAACGCCAGGGTGCCACTGGGCAGCGTGACCTCGAGCTTGGCGGCGGCGCCGCAGCTGTCGCAACGCTCGGTCAACTCGTCGACGGTCACGATCTCGGCAGTGCTCAGCAGCGTGGACATCATCGTTCTCCTAGTCGTTGCGGGCGCTGTCGCCGGGTAGTTCGGCCTTTCGTGGCATCGACTTAGTCTTCGCAGGCCGGTCGACACGGGTGCAACCCAGGCGCAACCCGGACAGTCCCGAGGCGGCTCCGCCCCCCTCACAACATTGCCCTGAAGCTGACTCCGGCATGCGCACCGAAGAGGTGATGTGCGTCCCGGAGCCGACAGAGGGGGACCCGCATGACTCGCAACCACGGCCGGCGCCGCGCCGCCCGCTTCGTGCTGACCGCCGGTGCAGCCGCCGCAGCCGCCGTCACCGGAATCACCGGTTCGGCCGCCGCCGGCGCGCCCGCCGCGCTGCCCACCGGCACGATCCTGGCCGCCGACACCGCCGCGGCGATCGCGAACAGCTACATCGTCACCTTCCAGGCCGGCACCCGCGCCGCCGACGTGCCGGCCGTCGCCGAGCGCCTGGTCGCCAAGTACGGCGGCCGCGTCGAGGAGAGCTACACCTCGGCGCTGACCGGCTTCCACGCCACGATGACCCGCACTCAGGCCCGGCGTCTGGCGGCGCACCCGGCGGTGCGGTCGGTCGAGCAGGACGCCGAGGTGACCGGTGACGGCGTGCAGAACAACCCCACCTGGGGACTGGACCGGATCGACCAGGCCGCGCTGCCGCTGTCGAAGTCGTACACCTTCCGGCCGGCGGCCGACGTGACCGCGTACGTGCTGGACACCGGCATCCGCATCACGAACAAGGACTTCGGCGGGCGGGCCCGCGACGGGTACGACGCCATCGACAACGACAACAAGGCCCAGGACTGCAACGGTCACGGGACGCACGTCGCCGGCACGATCGGCGGTGCCACCCACGGCGTCGCCAAGGACGTCGAGCTGGTCGGCGTGCGGGTGCTCGACTGCCAGGGCAGCGGGTCGTATTCGGCGATCATCAAGGGCATCGACTGGGTCACCAGGAACGCGCAGAAGCCGGCCGTCGCCAACATGAGCCTCGGTGGCACCACCAGCGCCACCCTCAACGACGCGGTCAAGAGGTCGATCGCCTCCGGCATCACGTACGCGGTCGCGGCCGGCAACGACAACAAGGACGCGTGCAAGCAGTCCCCGGCCAGCCTGCCGGACGCGATCACGGTGGCCGCGACGGACAGCACGGACAAGCGGGCGAGCTTCTCCAACTTCGGCACGTGCGTGGACATCTTCGCGCCCGGTGTGAAGATCCTGAGCACCTCCTCGAAGTCCGACACCGGCACCACGACGATGAGCGGCACCTCGATGGCGAGCCCGCACGTGGCCGGCGCCGCCGCGCTGGTGCTCGCCGCCAACCCGGCCTTCACCCCCAAGCAGGTGCGGGACGCGATGGTGGGCAACGCTTCGACCAAGGTGCAGGACAAGGCGGGCAGCCCGGCCAAACTGCTGAACACAGCGTGGCTCAACGGATAGCGTGAATTTCGCCAACCCGGCCTCTCATCGGCGTTCCGCTGTACCGGAATGTCGGCGCATACGAGGTCAAAGAGGACAAGGAGAGGCTCATGTCGGAGGTTTCTGACCGTCCGACGGTGCTCGTCGTCGACGACGAAGAGGATCTGCGGGACATCATGCGGCGCATGCTCGAGCGCCGTGGGTTCGACACCCTGGTCGCGCCCGACTCGGAGTCGGCGATCGAGACGTGCCGGGAGCACGAGGGCCAGATCGACGTGCTGGTCACGGAT
>NZ_JBFAZH010000610.1:0-4800 GCF_040681735.1 Actinoplanes sp. NPDC051633
GGCTGCTGCAGAAGGGCTCGCCCGAGTCCAAGAGCCTCGACAAGGCCGGCCTCGAGTCGGACGAAGACCAGAAGGTCGGCGAGCACGCGGACGAGGACTCCCCGAAGTGGGCGAAGGTGCCCGGCGTACGCCGGAAGATCTTCTCCATGTCCCTCGGCCTGGTGATGGGTGCCATCTTCCTCGGCTCGTGGGCGGCGCAGTCGATCGCCGGCGTGGCCGCCTTCAACGAGGAGCAGCTGTCCAACCTGCAGGATCCGGTGTCGTGGGCCGAGTACCTGATGATGCCCGACTTCTGGAACCGCACGCTGCAGAACTGGCAGTCCGAGCTGCTCGCCGTCGCGTCCATCGCGATCCTGGCGATCTTCCTGCGTCAGCGCGGATCCCCGCAGTCCAAGCCGGTCGGAGCACCACACTCCGCTACCGGAATCGAAGGTTGACACACCCGCGTTTGTATTGAATTCGTCCTCTTGGGGTACTGTGCCGCCGCTTGAAAGCGTCGACCATTGCTGAGAGGAACGTCCGAAATGACGGATCCCGACCCTCGTGGACAGAACCCACTGTCCGCCGAGGACATCGCCGCGGGCGAACGGTACGCCGAGCCGCACGATCCCGGCCGGCCGGAGGACTACGCCGGCGAGTTCGTCCCCGACCCCTGGGAGGAGGCGCCGGATGGCCAGCTGGATCCTGGTTCCCTGCCTGGTGAGCCTGCGTAACGAGTTCAACGCGCTGGCCCCCCGCCGGGACAAGTCCAGCGACGGATCCATCGGTGACGCCGCGCACGCATCCTCGTCGAGCGACCACAACCCCGACGAGACCGGAGCCACGCCCTACGAGGACTCCGACTCGCGCAACGAGGTGCACGCCATCGACGTGGACAAGGACCTCCGCAAGGCCGGCTGGTCCATGCAGAAGGCGGTCGAGATCATCGTCACCCGGCACCGGTCCGGTCAGGACAACCGGTTGCAGAACGTGATCTACAACCGCTACATCTGGTCGCGGTCGTGGAGTTGGGCCGCCCGCACGTACACCGGGTCGAACCCGCACGACAAGCACGCACACTTCTCTGCCCGTTATACGAGCACCCAGGAGAACAACACCCGCGCCTGGGGCCTACTGGAAGCCGAGGACGACGACATGGCCACGATCACCCAGTCCGACTTCAACGCGCGGATGGACGCGTGGTGGAACAGCCGGATGTCACCCTCCGCCAAGGACAACGCGGCGCGCACCGCATTGCGGGTGGCGCCCTGGCAGCAGGAGGTCGGCCGCTCCGACAAGTCCACGCACCACGTGCTCTTCACCGAGATGTACGGGATGCTCGAGCAGCTCGTGCAGGCCAGCCCGGAGGCCGCGGCCCAGGTCGCGCTCGCCGCCATGGCCGAGACCGGCCGGTCCACCGAGGAGACCGCCGCCGCGCTGAGGTCGGCGCTGGGTGACCGCGCCGAGGAGGTCGGCCGACTGCTGGTCGCCTGATCCACCCCGAGTCCGCGGGGACGTTGATCACCATGAGTGTCCTCATGGTGACGGCAAGTGTTAGTTTGTTCGGCGTGCCCGCGGACTCCCCTCTCTCCATCACCGCTCGACACCATCCGGTTCCCCGGCAGCGGCCCACCCGGCGCGCCGTCGAGCCGCTCCGGGCACCCGTGGAGACGGCCGTCGAGGTGGCCCGGGGCCGCATCCGCCGGAGCTACCGCCTCGAGGCCGCCCAGCTGCTCGATCGCTGCATGCGGGCCCGGCGAGAGGACGGCATCGAGGATCAGGCGCTCGCCGAGCGGTGGGCGTACGCCCAGGACCGCCTGACCGGCAACGGTCGCACGTCGCTGCAGCCGGCCGTGCTGCAACGCGTGATCGCGTGGGTGACCCGCGAGGAGTTGGCGGCCACCGAGCAGGCCCTGGCCGCCGACCGCCCCTTCGCCGCGGCCCGCTTCGCGCTCGCCGCCGACCGCATCGACGACCGCGGCACCAGGTCGGCCTTTCTGCACGCCCGGGCGCTCTACCGGGCGGCCGAGAAATCGCTGGCCCGAGCCGCCGAGGTGGGCGAGGCCGACGCCCGCGCCGAGGCGCCCGACGCGGTCGGCCCGGCCGACTTCACCGGGCTGACCACCGAGCCGCCGGGCAGCGCCGGCCCATCCGCGAACGACCCGCGCCGCTCGGCCACCGCGCACCTGCAACGGGCCGACCGCTGCCTGCGCAAGGCGATCCCGATGATCCTGCGCGCCTCGGCGGACCCCGGGCTGCGACTGGAGTGCGACTACCTCTCCGACTCGGTCGAGCGACGGCTGCACGCGCTGACCGAGCGCCGGGCCTCCACCGACCGGATGGCCGCCGCCTGCGCCTGCCTGGTCGACTACGACGCGTTCGTCCGGCACTACGCCGACCAGGCGTTGCGCTCACCGGCCGACCGCAGCAGCTTCCGCTCCTCGCTGACCGCGCTGGCCGCCCGCATCGACCGGCTGCTGGCCCGGTCCCCGGCCGGCTCCGCCGAGGCCCGGCTGCTCACCACCCTGGCCGCCGGCGTGGCCAACATGCAGCGGGCGTTCACGGTGTAGTGCCACTACGGTTGGGCGCATGTTGATCAGCTGCGGCTGCCCGGTCGCGGGCGCATGGGCCGACCCGATGTCGCTGACCGGTTTCGCGATGCGGGCCGAGGAGCTCGGCTACCACGGCCTGTGGACCTTCCAACGGCTGCTGGTCGGCGCCGGGGAGCAGATGGCGCCGGTCTATCACAGCGTGCTCGACCCGCTGCTCGCGCTCACCTACGCCGCGGCGAGGACCACCACCATCCGGCTCGGCGTGGCGGTGATCAATCTGCCGTACCTCTCGCCGGCCTATCTCGCCAAGCAGGCCGCCACCCTCGACGTGCTCTCCGGCGGCCGCGCCGACCTGGGGCTGGGCACCGGGTGGTCCGAGGTGGAGTTCGCGGCCACCGGCTCCGACCCGAACCCGCGCGGCCCCCGCACCGAGGAGTATCTGTCGGTGCTCCGCACGCTGTTCACCGACGAGGTCGCGTCGTTCGACGGCGAGTTCTACCGGCTCCCGGCCAGCACGATGGCGCCGCGACCGGTGCAGCCCGGCGGTCCGCCGATCCTGCTGGGCGGCACCGCCGAGTCGGCGTTGCGCCGGGCCGGGCGGATCGCCGACGGCTGGGTGAGCAGCAGCCGGGCGAGCCTCGACGACATCCGGCGGGGTACGCAGATCGTCCGGCAGGCCGCCGAGGAGGCGGGCCGCGATCCCGACCGGGTCCGCATCGTCGTCCGCGGCGTGGTGCAGGCCGGCCGGCGCGACGACGGCATCCCGCTCTCCGGCGACTGGGCGCAGATCAAGGGCAATGCCGAGCTGTACGCCCAGGCGGGCGTCACCGAGCTGTTCTACGACTTGAACTGGGATCCGCTGATCGGCTCGCCCGACGCCGACCCTCGCGCGGCGGGCGAGCGGGCCGAGGAGATCCTCACCGCCCTGGCCCCGCGCTGAGGTCTCCCGGCTTTGTGTCATCACCCGCGCGCGGGCTGTCGTACCCCGGGCCTGACCTGCAGGCTTGTCGCATGAAACGCAGCCTGCTCCCCGCCGCACTGGTCGCCGTCGCCCTGCTGACCGGGTGTTCCATGGTGACCGGTTCCGACACGGACACGGCGACCGCGGGCACGCCGACCTTGGCGCCGTCACCTGGTCCGTCCGCCTCTCCCACGCCGTCCGCGGTGTCCGGACTGGGGGCGGTCAAGGACTCCGGCGACCTCCCCGACCCGTGCACGCTGCTGACCGACGCCCAGGTGGTCGAGCTGACCGGGCGCAAGATCACGCAGCAGGACGAGGACGGGGCGGCGCCCGGCACGACCACCCGCTTCTGCCAGTGGCAGCAGTCCGGTGGCCAGCTGGTGGTGTTCGTGTCCCGCACCACCGCGTCCGACTACGAGGTGAAGATCAAGGACGCCACCCCGGTGAACGACCTGGGCGACAAGGCGTTCCAGCTGGCCGGCCACCTGTACGTGCTCTACGGCACCGTCCAGCTCGACGTGTACTCCAGCGGGCAGAGCGACGAGGAGAACATGGAGACCGCCAAGCGGGTGGTCGAGGTGCTGCTCCCGAAGGTGTGACGTCACGGCGCGCCCCCGTGGAGGCGCGCCGTGATCGGGGTCAGAACTCGGTCAGGTGGATGCCGATCGAGGCGGGGTCGCCGGCGTGCACGAGCGACTCCTGGTTGGCCACGTCGTCGAAGGCGAACGCGTACGCCTTGCCGTCGACCATGTTCTCGTGGATGAGCTTGTTGTAGAGGTTCGCCGGCTCGGTGCGGTAGAACTCCGCCGGGTCGGTGACCGGCTCGACCGTGCTCGTGCCGAGGGTGCCCCGCTGCAGGGCCGCGCAGAGGCTGCGGGCGATCGGGCCCACGACGAGGTCGTTCGGCGCGCCCAGGTTGCCGTCGCAGCCCCAGACGTTCGAGGTGCTCGGCTTGGTGAATGTGGCGACCTGCGCCCCGGTGCTGTCCCGGAACGCGAGGACGTCGCCGGAGGTCCGGCCGGTGAAGATCTTGTCCGGCTGGTCGGCGAACGGCTGCACCGTCAGGTCCCGGTCCGCGTAGGCAGCCCAGGCCGAGGCGATGTAGTCGTCCAGGTAGTCGGACGGGAAGCCGCCGGCGTCGGCGCCCTTGCCCGGGGACAGCGCACGCAGCACGGTCCCGTCCTCCCTGGTCTGCACGAGCTTGGAGAAGTTCGGATCGGCCTGCAAGCCGTTGATCACGGCGGCGCGGCCGCCCGGTTTGAGCAGCCCGGTGCTGAGCGTCTGCCCGTCCGAGCCGGTCACGCTGAC
>NZ_JBFAZH010000611.1:0-4798 GCF_040681735.1 Actinoplanes sp. NPDC051633
CTCTGTCTCTTTTTTAATAGGTGCTGATGCCTTTCTTATATGATGGTCTATCCCTGACACATCACCTTGATATGCATGTGTTAAAGCGCCCTGAAGGTCAGCGAGACCACGATCAAGACCCACGTCGGTCACCTGCTGACCAAGCTCCGCCTGCGCGATCGGGTCCAGGCGGTCGTCCTCGCCTACGAGACCGGGCTGGTGAAGCCCGGCGACTGAGAGTCGCCGGGCTTGGTCAGCGGGTCGGTCCGCGCGGAGGGGGCCACGGTCTCGGGGCTCTGGCCTCTCCGGCGCGGCGTGGTGTCAGGAGCCGGCGCATGTAGCGCGCGATGGGCGGCGTGCGTTGCTCGCGGCGCACCATGTCAGGCCGCCGCCGGCGCCTGCGAAGTCACGCGCCGGATCTGGATGTCGCCGCTCGCCGTGCGGATCCGCAACTCCAGCTTCGCGCCGGTGTCCGCGGCCGGCGCGTCGCCGGTCATGGTCAGCTCGTTGCGGGTCTTGCCGGAGGCGGTGTTCACGTCGAGCCACACCCCGGTGCCGGCGAGCACGCCGACCGTCACGTCGCCGGAGGCGGACGAGAGCCGCGCCTCGCCCTGCCGCAGGCTGCCGACCTCGATGTCGCCCGAGGCGGTCTCGACCCGGGCCGAGCCGCCGGCCGAGCGGACGGTGATGTCGCCGGAAGCCGTGTCGGCGTTGACGTCACGGGTGACGTCACTGACCTGGAGGTCACCGGACGAGCTGTGGATGCGCAGCGACCCGCCGACCCGGCCGACGGTCACGTTGCCACTCGCCGCCTGCAGCTCGGCGTCGCCGGTGACATCCTCGACGCGGATGTCGCCGGAGGCCGTCTCAACCCGGGCCGCGGCGAACCGGCCCGTCGCCCGCACGTCGGCGGAGGCGGTCTTGACGCCGATCGACGAGTCGAGCGGCACCCGCACGGTGATCCGCAGCTTGCCGGTGCGGCGCCAGCTCCAGCCGGCGGCGTCGGGCGCGCTCACCACCAGCGTGTCGCCCTCGAGGCTGATCAGGGTGTTGTCCGCGGCGTTGCGGGCCGCATCGGAGCCGTCCAGCGGGTGCGCCTCGGCGAGCACGCTCACCCGCTCCTCGGCCACGATGTCGACGGTCCCGGCGTGGGTGCTGAGCGCCACGGCGACGGGGGTGGATCGGTCGAACTCAGGCATTGCGTTCTCCTCAGCTGGGGCGAATCAGGCTTGGGCGAAACCGGTGATGCGTTTGCCGCCTCGGCCGGGCGGGGGCCCGGCCGGACGCTGGACGGCTGCGGTGACCGCGCGGACCAGCCATGCGTTCACCGAGATGCTCTCGGCGGCCGCGGACTGCTCGACGTGCGCCTTCAAGGACTCCGGCATGCGCAGCGTCAGCCGGGTGAGGTCGCCGTCCGCGGCCGGCGGCACGGGCGCCGCCTCCGGCTCGGCCGCGGTGGTGGACACGACGAGATCCGCCTCGCGACCGCGCAGCCGCACCTCGACGGACGAGTCCGGCAGCCGGGTGGTGATCTCGGCAGCCGCGTCGGAGAGCGCCTCGAGCATGGCGAGCCGGGCGGACGCGGCGAGCGATTGGCTGAGCATCTCGGCCGCCCGCGCGGTCTCCGGCCCACCGGGCGCGGCGGCCGCGGCGAGATCGGCGGCGAGCGATTCGAGGTACGGCGTCAGGTCCATGTCACCACTATGACGTCATGTATGACGTCAGTCAAGCGTCAGCAGACCGTCATGGTGGTGGCATAAGGGAGATCCCTGAGCCGGCGTAGGTGGCCACCCGCACAGAAATCTCCGCGTTCGGCTCCGTCCAGCGGCGGACGCCCGGCGACGGAAACCCGCCGACACTGATCCGGACCACGACGAGGGGATGCGGACAGTGACCGAGTTGGCGGCGAGAGCCGAGGACGTGTGGCGGGTGTACGGCGAGGGCGAGGCCCGAGTGACAGCGCTCCGCGGGGTGAGCGTCGGTTTCCGGAGGGGCGAGTTCAGCGCGATCATGGGGCCGTCCGGCAGCGGCAAGTCGACGCTGATGCATTGCCTGGCGGGGCTGGACTCGGTGACCCGGGGCACCGTGCGGGTGGGCGACGTCGACGTGACCGGGCTCGGCGACAAGGCCCTGACCCGCCTGCGCCGGGACCGAATCGGGTTCATCTTCCAGCAGTTCAACCTCCTGCCGACGCTGACCGCGGCGGAGAACATCCGGCTGCCGCTGGACATCGCGGGACGCAAGCCGGACCCGCAGTGGTGGGAGACCGTGATCGGGACGGTCGGGCTGGGCGACCGGCTCGGGCACCGGCCCAGCCAGCTCTCCGGCGGCCAGCAGCAGCGGGTCGCCTGCGCGCGGGCGCTGATGAGCCGGCCCGACGTGATCTTCGCGGACGAGCCGACCGGCAACCTCGACTCGCGGTCCGGCGCCGAGGTGCTGGGCTTCCTGCAGCGCAGCGTCCGGGAGTACGGGCAGACGATCGTGATGGTCACCCACGATCCGGTGGCCGCGGGCTACGCGGACCGGGTGGTGTTCCTGGCCGACGGCGAGATCGTGCACGAGCTGGCCGAGCCCGACGCCGACACGGTGCTGGACGCGATGAAGGGCCTCGAGGACAGCCGAGAGCCGGTGCACGCCTGATGTTGCGCGCGACGATCAAGAGCCTGCTGGCCCGCAAACTCCGGCTGATCCTCTCCGGCCTGGCCGTGGTGCTGGGCGTGATGTTCGTGGCCGGCGCGTTCGTGGTGACCGACACGCTGAGCCGCTCCTTCGACAACCTGTTCGCCAGTGCCTATTCGGACCTCGACGTGCGGGTCGCCGCGACGCCGAAGGTGGCGATGTCCGAGATGGAGGGTGAGCAGGTCGCCACTCCGCTGCCGGCGTCGCTGGTCGACCGGGTCCGGGCGGTCGGTGGCGCCGCCGAGGTGACCGGCGTGGTCGACGCCGACGGTGCCAGGGTCATCGGCTCGGACGGCAAGGTGCTCACCTCGCAGGGACCACCACGGCTCGGCGGCAACTGGACCGGCTCCGGTGACCTGCGGGTGATGCGCGCCGGGCACGCCCCGCAGCGCGACGACGAGATCGTGGTCAACGCGCAGGTCGCCGAGCAGGCCGGGCTGAGCGTCGGCGACCGGGTCGGCGTGCTCACCCGGGAGCCGAAGAAGGAGTTCACGCTGGCCGGCATCTTCGGCTACTCCGGCGACCGCGACAGTCTCGGCGGCTCGCAGGAGGTGCTGTTCACGACGCCGGTGGCGCAGCGGCTGATGCTGGGCGAGACGGGCGTCTTCAGCGCTATCGACGTGCGGGCGGCCGGCGGCGTGACGCCGGAGGCACTGCGTGACCGCATCGCCGCGACGGTGGGCCCCGGCTACGACGTGAAGACCGGCGACCAGCTCGCCGAGGCGACCGCGGCCGGGCTGCAGGAGGGTCTCGGCTTCTTCAACAAGATCCTGCTGGGCTTCGCCGGGGTGGCGCTGTTCGTCGGCGTGTTCCTGATCCTGAACACCTTCTCGATCATCGTGGCGCAGCGCACCCGCGAGCTCGCCCTGCTGCGGGCGATGGGCGCGAGCCGCCGCCAGGTGATCGGCTCGGTCCTGGTCGAGGCGCTGGTGATCGGGCTGCTGGCCGCGGTGCTGGGGCTGGCCGCCGGAGTCGGCGTGGGTTACGGCCTGGCGTCGCTGTTCAGCAGCTTCGCAGGTGGCCTGGCGCTGGCGTCGGTCGGTGTCCCGCTCGCCGCGGTGCTCAGCTCGCTGATCGTCGGCGTGGTCGTCACCGTGGTGGCGGCGGTCCTGCCGGCGCTGCGGGCCGCCCGGATCCCGCCAGTCGCGGCGATGCAGGACGTGGCCACGCCCGACCGGCCGCTGACCAAGGTGACCGTGGCCGGCGCGGCCATCGGCGCTCTGGGTGCGGCAGGACTGGGCGTCGGGCTCTACGCCGATGTCGGCAACTCGATGGTCGAGTTCTTCGCCGGCGTGCTGCTGACCTTCGTCGGCATCGCGCTGCTCACCCCGGTGATCAGCAAACCGGTGGTGGCCGTGCTCGGGCGCTTCTTCTCCTGGTCACTGCCGGGCCGGCTGGGCCGGCGCAACTCGGGCCGCAACCCACGCCGCACGGCGATCACGGCGGCCGCGCTGATGGTCGGCATCGCGCTGGTCACCGGTGTCACAGTGCTGATGGAGTCGGCCAAGCAGAGCCTGTCCGGCTCCGCGGAGGACACCATCAAGGCACAAGTGGTGATCAGCGGGGAGCAGACCGGGCCGCGCCCGCCGACGTTCGACCCGGCCGTGCTGTCCGAGGCGAGGCAGATCCCCGGGGTACGCGCCGCCGCCGGCCTCTACAACGACCAGGGCCTGGTCGACGGCAAGCTGACCTACCTGTACGCCGCCGACGACCTCGGCCAGCTCGCCGACGCGTACGGCGCCACAGCCACGGCCGGGACGCTGCGCACCCTGAAGCCGGACGAGATGGTGGCCGGCGTGGACAAGGGCTGGGCGGTCGGCACGAAGCACACCGTCCAGCTGTCCCGGGGCGAGGCGAAGACGTACACGGTCGTGGCGACGTACGCGGAGAACGCCCTGCCCGGCAACCTGCTGCTGCCAGCCGCGGCGGCGGCGAGCTTCGGCACGCCGCAACCGGTCATCGGTTTCGTCCGCCTGGCGGACGGGGTCTCGGTCGACCTTGTGCTGCCGCAGGTCAAGCCGCTGGTGGCGGACAGTCCGGAGGTCTCCGCGCAGGACCGCAGCGGGTTCATCGCGCAGCAGGCGGCGCAGTTCGACCAGATGATCACGATGGTGCAGATCCTGCTGGCGCTGGCGATCCT
>NZ_JBFAZH010000612.1:0-4793 GCF_040681735.1 Actinoplanes sp. NPDC051633
ACGACGAGCCGGCCGGACTCTGGCACATCTACGGCCACCCCGAGGTGCAGGCGGTCCTCGGTGACGCGGAGACGTTCTCCTCGGACACGCTGCGGATCACCCCCGAGCACCGCCGGCCCCGGGCCGACGGCCGGGAGGTCTCGATGGACGGCATGATCACCCTGATGGACCCGCCCCGGCATACCAAGCTGCGGAAACTGGTGACCAGCACGTTCGCCCCCAAGGCCGTCGCGGCGCTCGAGCCGCGGATCGCCGCACTCACCCACGAGTTGCTCGACCAGGTCGGCCCGGACCGGATGGAGCTCGTCGCCGACCTGGCGTTCCCGTTGCCGGTCATCGTGATCGCCGACATCCTCGGCATCCCCCGGGAGGACCGCGACCTGTTCCAGAAATGGACGGCGGGGATGTTCGAGCGCAGCAATCAGCCCTCGCAGCTGGAGCAGAGCGAGCAGCGTAAGCAGGAGGCGGAGAAGCACGCCGAGGGCATGGTGCAGTTCCGGGCGTACGTCGCCGAACACGTCGCCTCGCGCCGCACGCGGCCACGCGACGACCTGCTCACCACCCTCGTCGAGGCCGAGATCGACGGCGAGCGGCTGACCGACAACCAGGTCGTCAACTTCGCGTTTCCGCTGCTGGTGGCCGGACATCTGAACACCACGATGCTGCTCGGCAACACTGTCCTGTGCCTGAACGAGTTCCCCGGCGTGCAGGACCGGCTCCGGGCCGACCGGTCGGGCATCCCGGCGGTGATCGAGGAGTCGATGCGGTACCTCACCCCGTTCGCCGCGCTGAGCCGGGCCACCACCCGCGAGGTCGAAATCGGCGGCGAGACGATCCCGGCCGACCAGATGCTCCTGGTCTGGCTGGCCACCGCCAACCGCGACCCCCGCGTGTTCACCGATCCGGACACCTTCGATCCCGGCCGGAACTTCAGCGCGCACATCGCCTTCGGCCGGGGGATCCACTTCTGCCTGGGCGCATTGCTGGGCCGGGTGGAGGGCCGGGTCGTGCTCAACATCCTGCTCGACCGCTACCCGTCGCTGCGGACGATCCCCGACGAGCCGCCCGAGTTCCTGGCCGCGGCCCTGCTGACCGGAGTACGCATCCTCCCGCTGAGTCTGCGCTGATGAGGCCGGGGCCCGCCGCCGTCACCACGGAGCCGGTCCCCCTGCGCCGCAACCGCGACTTCCTTCTGCTGTGGGCGGGTCAGTTCGCCTCCGCGCTCGGCACCCGGGTCAGCGCCCTGGCGTACCCGCTGCTCGTGCTGGCCGTGACCGGCTCGCCGGCGCAGGTCGGCCTGGTCGCATCGGCGCAGGCGATCCCGTTCCTGATCTGGTTCCTTCCGGCGGGCGCGCTGGTCGACCGCTGGTCCCGCAAGCGGATCATGCTCATCGCCGACGGCGGCCGGGTGGTGGCGATGGCCTCGGTCGCCGTGGCGATCGTGCTCGGGCGGATCACGATCGGTCACCTCATGATCGTTGCGTTCGTGGAAGGCACGCTGTTCGTCTTCTTTCTGCTCGCCGAGACCGCGGCCCTGCCCCACCTGGTGCCGAAACCGCAGCTGCCGACGGCGGTCGCCCAGATGCAGGCCCGTGACCAGGGCGCTGACCTGGCCGGCCAGCCCCTGGGCGGCCTCCTCTTCGGGCTCGGCCACGCGGTGCCGTTCGCGGTCGACGCGGTGTCGTACCTGGCCGGGCTGGCGCTGGTCGCCCCGATCCGGGGGAACCTGGAGGAGCAGCAGGCACCGCAGCGCCGCCGCCTGGTGGCGGAGATCTGCGAGGCGGTCGGCTGGCTGCGCCGCCAGCACCTGCTGCGCACCCTCGTGGCGATCACCTCGGCCGGCAACCTCGCCTTCAGCGCCCTGGTCCTGGTCATCGTCATGCGGGCCACCGAGCTCGGCGCGTCCCCGGCGGTCGTCGGTGTGCTCATGGGCCTCGTCGGCGTGGGCGCGGTCGCCGGTGCGCAGCTGGCCGCGCCGGTGCAACGCCTCGCGCCGAACGTGATCATGCTGGGCGCCCTGTGGTGGTGGGTGGCCCAACTGGTTGCGTTTGCGCTCGCCCCGACCGTGGTCGTGCTCGGCGTGGTCTGCGTGGTCGGTTCCCTGATGGGCCCGATCTTCAACACCACCAACGCCGCCTACCGGTACGCCCTGACCCCCGGCCGCCTCCAGGGCCGGGTCAACGGTGTCTCCCGGATGATCGGCTGGGGCGCCCGCCCCGTGGGCACCCTCCTCGGTGGCCTGTCCCTGGAAGCCCTGGGCGCGGTGCCGACCTTCGCGGTCCTGGCGGCGTGGATGGCGATCGTCGCGGCGGTGTCGACGGCGAACCCGCACATCAGGCAGGCCCCACGACTGGAAACGCTCACCGAACAAGCCTGACCTTCTGTCCCGGCTGTCAAGAGAGGCTCGGCTCGATGATTCTTGTTACCGGCGCCACCGGCACCGTCGGCCGTGAGCTGGTCCGGCTCCTCGCGCGCGAGGGCGAGCCGGTGCGGGCGATGACCCGCTACCCGGCCAAGGCCGCCCTGCCCGCCGGCGTCGACGTGGTGGCGGGCGACTTCGATCGTCCGGGCACCCTGGCCGGCGCGGCGGCCGGGATCGAGGCCGTGTTCCTGCTCGACGCGCCGGGACCGTGGATCCCCCGGCACGACCGAGCGATGCTCGCCGCCGCGCGGGCGGCGGGGGTGGCCCGGGTGGTGAAGCTGTCCACTCTGGGCACCGGCGAGCTAACCAGCACGGTCGGCAGCTGGCACCTGCCGGGCGAGCGGGACCTGCGTGCGGGCGGCACCGGATGGACGGTGCTCCGCCCTTCCGCCTTCGCCTCGAACGTACTGAACTGGGCGCCCCGAGTCCGGGCCGGGGAGCCGATTCCCAATCCGAACGGGTACGGCACCCAGGGCGTCATCGATCCGCGGGACATCGCGGAGGTCGCCGCCCGGGCACTGACCTCCGACGCGTACCTGGGTCAGGTGCTCACCCTGACCGGGCCCGAGCTGCTCAGCGTTCCGGACGTGGCCGCGCGGCTGGGTGAAATCCTCGGGCGCACCATCGCGACGGTCGATGTGCCGCTGGACGCGTACCGTCAAGGGCTTTTGGACCGGGGCCTCGATCCGGTCTTCGTCGAGTCGGCCGTCAGCGGCTCCAAGCTGATCGCGGACGGCGGGTACGCCCGGCTCACCGGCGACGTGGCGCAGGTCCTGGGCCGCCCGCCGCGCACCTTCGCCGCCTGGGCCTACGACCACCGCGGCAGCTTCGCCGGCTGACAATCCTCTGTGGATCAGCCCATCGAGACCTGACTCGGGAGCACCATGGATCTTGCGCACCTGAGCAGCCGATTTCGGCGGGCCGGGGACAGTCCTCCGAGCCGGCAGTCACCCTCGTGCACCAGGGGTGGCTGGTGAAGCCGTCAGACTCCCGAGACGCTAGGGGGAAGCGTATGTTCGGTGGTCTTGTGTTGAAACATCGGCGGCGGCTGGGCCTGACGCAGGAAGAATTGGCCGACCAGTCCGGGCTCAGTGTGCGGACGGTCCGCAGGCTCGAGGCCGGGCGGAGCCAGACGCCGAGGGCGGCCTCGGTCCGCAGACTGGCCGCCGCCCTCCGCCTGGAACGGGCCGAGTACGAGTCCTTCCTCCGCTCGGCCAGCGGCACCACTGAGGACTCGGCACCGATGCCCACCGGACACCACGGCGAGATGTTCGGCGGTTCCACCGTCGTCCCGTCCGCGTCCGGCGGCTGGCTGGTGCTTCGTCTCCCCCGCCTTGCGACGCATTTCATCGGCCGGGACGCCGAGGTAGCGCGCTTGCTGGCCGCGATACACCGGTACCGCCGCGCCCGCCCCATGGCGGTCAATGTGGAGAGCCCCACCGGCCGGGGAAAGACCGCGCCGGCGCTGGACATGGTCGACCCGCCCGCGGACGACTGCCCGCTGGATCCACCCGGGCACGCCGGCCGGTCCCCGCTGCTGTCCGGGCTCGTGCAGGGCACCAACGCCCTCAGCGAGCTGCTCGAACTGCGCAAGGTGCTGGAGACCGCGTTGATCGAGGACGCCATGCGCGCCCTCACCCCGCAGAGCCGGTCAGCGCTCCACTCGGTGCTGGCGCAGGCGAAGGCGCATGCCGAGCGCGGGGAGGCCGTCCCGGACCAGGATCGCGACTTCCACCGGCTGCTGTTCGCTGACCTCGGCAATGAGATGCTGCTGCAAGTGTTCGACCTGTTCTGGGTCGCCTTCGACCGGGCCTCACCACCCAGTTGCGGCCGGACGCCGATGGACAGCTATCAGTGGCACGCCGACATCCTCGACGCCGTCGACGCCGGCGACGCCGAACGGGCCCGCACAGCCGTCCGCGAGCACTACCTCGGCATCGAGCAACGCATCGAGGACACCGGCGGCGACAGGACCTGACCTTCGAGGCCGCTCAGTGCAGCTTGAACCCCGGACGCCGGCGCTTAGCAATCCCACCGCCCCACCGCCCATCGGCTCACAATCCTGATCTGGCCAGGGCCAACGCGGCGGCCGACTCCGCCTCGACGTCAGGGTCGTCGGTAAAGCCCGGTCGCGGCGTGCGCAACAGGTCGGCGAGGTGCTCGAGGTGGCGCAGCGCCTGCTGCTTGGCGTTCCACCGGGCGGCCTCCTCCCGATGATCGTCGGCGAGGGCTTTCGCCTGGTCGCGGAGGGCATCGTCGGCGATCGCCGCCGGGGCGGCGCCGGCCGGTAAGGCCGCGCCCTGCGGTAGCGGCGGATTGGTCGCCATCGTCTCGGGCCCGCGCGCGACCACCGCGGCCAGCCGCATCAAGG
>NZ_JBFAZH010000613.1:0-4789 GCF_040681735.1 Actinoplanes sp. NPDC051633
GACTGGGACGGGTGCCTGCCGTACGCGGCGTCGATGTTGAGGTGCGACTCCGGGTGCCTGAGGTTCTCGCCGAAGTCGACCCAGCTGGTGTACGCGGTCAGCCCGTTCTGCGAGCGCCGGAAGTCGTTCAGCGACGGCAGCCCCTCGGAGCGTCCGCGGGCGATGTTCACCGCCGCCAGGTCCATCGGGAGCCCGAGCAGGTTGTCGCGCAGGGTGTCGGTCATGAACTCGTCGAGCTCGTTGCCGACCTGGTCGGACATGCCCATGACGATCGAGCCGGCGGCCTGCTCGGGGGTGAGCGTCCCGTTCGCGGTGAAGGCCGGCGGGTTGAGGAAGCCGTCGAGCAGCGGCATCGAGGCGTCGGTGCCGTCGTCCATGGTGCGGCTGATCCGCTCGGTGAGCATCGAGTGCCCGAAGCGGTAGACGGCGTGGGCGAACTCGGCGGTGACGGCCGGGTCGATCTCGGTCTGGGTGAACGCGAACGGCTGGAACGGGTTGATCGCCGGCTGGATCTTGCGGGCGAACTCCTCGAAGACCAGGTGCTGGTACTCCATCTCGTTGACGAACCGGGCGGCCTGGAAGATCCGCTCGCCGTTCCACGAGCCGCCGGCCAGCTGCCATTCGGGCAGCGCGCTCCCGTCCTCGGTCAGCACCCGCTCGATGTCGCCGACCAGGCGCTGGTGCTCGGAGTGGAAGATCTGGTGCACCGCGGTGAGGCCGATGTTCTCGTTGGCCCGGCCGTCCCCGGCGATGTAGTGCGCGGCGAGCATCTCGTCGTCGTAGGTCCCGGCGGGTTGCGCGGCGAAGTCGGCGGACGCGGTGTGGTCGGCGTCGGGGCGGGGCGCGACCGGCGGGGTGGCCGGGTTGTGGTCGCCGTCGACCGGCGTGGGGTCGGCGTTGTGCGCGATGTCGGTGAGGAACGGGGTGTCGAAGTGGAGCACGTCGGCCGGCACGGCGACCGGGGCGGCGAGGTTACCCTCGACCAGGCCGTGCTTGGTGACGTACTGCGGGAGGCCGCGGGCCGGGCCGGGGACGAACTTGCCGTACGGGTCGGTGAGGATCGTCGGCACGTTGAGCACGTCGGCGTCGGTCAGCGCCAGGCCGAGCAGGTCGCGGGCCTGGGCCTTGGTGTCGGCCCAGGTGGGCAGGCCCCCTCCGGCGTCGGCGAGCAGGTCGCCGGTGGCGACCGGCCGTCCGGCCGCGAGCGAGTAGGCGCGCAGGAACACCTGGTGCGAGCCGTGGGAGGCGTACGTCTGGGAGTTGTCGACGTACGGGGTGTCGGTGTTCGCCGCGTCCTGCACGTCGTCCGCGGTGCCCAGCTTGCCGTCCGGGCCGGGCTGGTTGGCCGCCCGGGTCAGCGCCATGAAACGCATCGAGGGCGCCACGTACTTCGCGTCGCCCGGCCGGGGGTCGTCGGCGTTGCCCGGGATGCGGTCGGGGCCGGCGATCAGCGGGTCGTCGGCGCGCAGCGGGACGATGACCGTGCCGCCACCCTTCACCGTCTGGTCGATGCCGTGGTCGAAGAACTGGCCGAAGAGCGTGAACCACGAGTTGTACGGGGCGCTGAGGCCGACGTCGGTGGTCACGTTGGGGATGAACAGCGTCCGGCCGTCGGCGACCGCGGCCTGCGTACCCGTCGTCTGGCTCCGGACCGGGGCGCCGGCCGCGGCCACCGCCGCCGGGTTCGCCGCGGTCTGGTCGGCGATCAGGTTGCTGATCAGGCGGGGCTGGGAGTCGACCACGATGTTGTTCGCCGACTTGTCGGCGTACGTCGTCGGGAAGGACCGGCCGAACATGGACGCCGGGGCGGTCTCGGCGGGCTGGAAGCTCTTGCCGGACAGCCGCGGGAAGAGCTGGTCGGCGGCGCCGTACTTCTGCTCGCCGGCGGTGAGGTGG
Organism: Actinoplanes sp. NPDC051633; assembly: GCF_040681735.1. Classification (NCBI taxonomy): domain Bacteria; kingdom Bacillati; phylum Actinomycetota; class Actinomycetes; order Micromonosporales; family Micromonosporaceae; genus Actinoplanes; species Actinoplanes sp. NPDC051633. The sequence goes on from NZ_JBFAZH010000613.1 coordinate 1,897, forward strand.
TTGCAGCTGCCGTCGACCGTGCGCAGGCCGAAGGCGAGCAGCGGACTGGCCAGCTGGTCGGGACCGTCGCCGAGCAGCGCGCCGCAGGGGCCGGTGGCGCTGGTGGTGTTCGCCGCGTGCGCCTCGGCGATCTTGATCTGCTTGAGGATGTAGGCGAGGTCGGCCGGGGTGATCGTGAACCCCTGGCCGATGGGTGCGGCCTGGGCGGGCGTGGCCACGAGGGTGCCGGCCAGGACGGCGGCGGCCGCGGCTGCGGAGACGACGGTGCGAAGCTTCACGGGTGGCATCCTTGGGAGCGGAGGAGAACCGGGAATTTCGTACATAGTGCAAATGCCGGGTTTGGCCCTTCCGTGGTGACACCGAGCACATGCTGAAGCCGCCCTGAGCGGTGCCCAGGGCGGCTTCAGCGGTTGTTGCTACCGGTGGTGGTGTGTCGCCTCGTTGTCGGTGAGGTCCACGCCGCCGTCGAGCTCGACGCCGGCGAGGGGGCTGTTCGCCGAAACCTGCACCTGCTCGGCCGGCACTCCGGCGGCCCGGCCCATCGACGCGCGCACCGACCCGATGCTGACGTCGCTCAGCAGCGCACCGAAATACCGCACGGTCACGCCGGAGCGCTGCACGGTGGTCCGATACTTGCCGAGCACGTCGGTCAGGATGCCCTCCCGATCCTCCGCCGCCGCGACCGCCGCGGGCGTGACACCGGCCTTCGGGATCACCGCGAACGTCACGTCGTGCACCAGCACCGGCTGGACCAGGTAGAACGCGATGTCGGACGGCTGGTGGTCGCGCATCATCGCCTCGGCCGACTCGACCGACACCCCCTCCGGCGCCACGAAGGTCATCTCCGGCACCAGGAACTCCAGCATCGTCGAGCTGAACACCGCGAACGTCGCCGGCTCGAGGGGACCGAGCTTCTCGCCGGCGGCCATCGCGTTCATCTGCCCGGTGATGGTGGCCCGGTCGGCGCCCTTCGCCGGGTGGATGCCGATCGCCGCCCGCCGGCGCACCATCGCGCCGTCGAAGGTCGTGGTCGCCTGCCCGTCGCCGGTGTCGTCGCCGCTGACCACCGCCACCGGCTCCGCCGCGACCGGGGCCGGGTCGAGCCAGCCCCCGAACCGCAACAGCGCCGCGACACCGGTGACGACCAGGATCAAGATCACCAGGACACGGGTACGTGGGACCGTCCGCATCTCAGGTGCCCAGCGGGTAGCTCGGGGCGTACACGACGGGACGCTCGTCCGGCTCGTCGCCGATCGGCCGATCGGACGAGATCGGGTCGTTGACCATCATGTCGCCGACGGCGAACTGGATCATCATGTCGTTGTCCTCGTGCACGAGGTTGTGGCAGTGCACCATGTAGCGTCCGCCGTCGTTGCCGTCGCCGGTGGTGAACTGGATCAGCGCCGTGACCGTCTCGTTCTCGCCGAGATAGAAGACGTCCTTGCCGCCGCCCTCCCAGGCGTGCGCCTTGCGGTCCGGCGTGGTGTTGCGGCCGATGATCTTGCCGTCGACCAGGTGGATGTGCAGCGGGTGGAACCATCCGCCCGACTCGTTGACCAGGTCCCAGATCTCCACGTCGTACGGCTGGGGGTTGCCCAGCACCCGCTTGAAGTCGCCGCGCTCGACGTCCTCCCAGGTCTCCCCGTTGATCGTCCAGAGGCCGTGCTTGCGCTCCACACGCACCGTGCGGCGGGCCTTGGCCATGTCCGGGGTGAGCTTGTTGACCTCGATGGCGCCCCGGTTGGCGAACGGCTGCGGGCCCAGATCCAGCGTCGCCGGGATCACGTACGGGTCGGCGGGGCCGGAGTCCGCGACGACCTCGAACTGCATGATCTTGCCGGTGTTGGCGAAGTCGACGTTGTTCTTGTTGCTGAGGTTGCGCAGCTCGATCCTCGTGCCGGGCTTGTACTTGCGGAAGTCGATCAGCACCTCGTAGCGCTCGGCCACGCCGTGCCGGTATGACCCCACCGCGGCGACCTTCGGCGTCATGCCGGCGTCGGTGGCCACGATGTACATCGGGTCGCCGGTGCTCAGCTGGAAGCGGAACGAGCGGGAGATGCCGGCCGCCAGCACGCGGAACCGGTAGACCCGGGGCTTGACCCGCATCTTGGGCCACGGCACGCCGTTGACCAGGATCACGTCGCCCATGAAGCCGGCGTGGTCCTCGTCATCGAAGGCGACGCTGCCGTCAGCCTTGAACGCCATGTCGCTGACGATCAGCGGCACGTCGAACTCGCCCTGCGGGAGCTGGGCGCGCTCGTACGGGTCGCTCAGGTGGTACTGCGCGGCCAGGCCGGTGAAGACGTTCTGCGCGGTGCTCAGGTGGTTGTGGTCGTGGTACCAGAGCGTGCGGGCCTGCTGCCAGTTCGGGTACTTGTACGTCTTGCAGCTGCCGGGGGCGGTCTGGTCGTTGGCGTACCCGTCGTACTGCGGCAGCGACGCCGACCCGTGCAGGTGGGTGACCGTCTTGAAGGGCAGGCCGTTGAGCTTCTGGACGGTCAGCCGGTTGGCGATCCGGACCTCGGCCCGGGTGCCCTGCGCAACCTTGATGGTCGGCCCCGGGAAGATCCCGTTGTAGCCGGCGACCGTGGTGAGCAGGCCGGGCACGATGCCGGCCTGGCCGAACTTCTGGGTGAGGCAGTACCGGGCGAAGGGGCCCTTCTCGTCCTCACCCGTCTCGGACGGCACCAGCACCGGCGGGCGGCGGAACATGGTGGTGAACGGCGTCGGGGTGTTCTTGGTCGCGAGCCTGCTGCTCTTGGCGAGCACCTCGCCGCCGGCGGTGGCCACGACCAGGCCGGCCCCGCCCAGCGCCGCGGCGCCCTTGAGCAGGCTCCGGCGGCTGACATTCCGGTCGGACATCGGTTTCTCCGTCCTCGGGCGAACTGGAAGA
>NZ_JBFAZH010000614.1:0-4775 GCF_040681735.1 Actinoplanes sp. NPDC051633
TCCTTGAAGTGAAAGGGTTTAGAGCGTTTTTTATGCGTGAAAATATTTTTTGACATATGCCGCCTTGGCCGGCGCCTTCTTCGCGGTCGTCTTCTTCGCCGCCGCCTTGGTGGCCGTCGTCTTCTTGGCTGCGGTCGTCTTCTTCGCCGCCGTCGTCTTCTTCGCTGCCGTGGTCTTCTTGGCGGCGGTGCTCTTCGCAGCCGTCGTCTTCTTGGCAGCCGTCGTCTTCTTGGCGGTCGACTTGGCGGCGGTTGACTTAGTGGCGGCCTTGCGGGCCGGCGCCTTCTTGGCCGCGGTGGCGGTCGTCGTCTTCTTGGCGGTGCCCGAGGCGGCCGCGGAGACGGCCTTGGCGGCGGGCTCCGCCGTGGCGCGGACCGTGGCCGGCTTCGCCGCGGTGGACTCCGCCGCACTGATCTTCTTGGCGGGCTGGTTCTTCTTGGCGGGCTGGCGCGAGGCCGACGTCCGGGTCGCGGTCGTCTTGGTCGCCGGGCGCGGCGAACCGGCCTTGGCCGCGGTGGGCCGGCTGGTCGCCGTCTTCCGCGCGGTGCCGGCGGCCTTGCGAGCCGTGGTGGCCGCCTTCTTGGCGGTGTCGGACGCCTTGCGCGCCGTCGCGGCCGTCTTGGAAGCAGCGGTCTTGGCAGCACCGGTCGTGGCCGCAGCCGACTTGGACGACGCAGCCGACTTGGAAGCAGCCGACTTGGTCGTGGCCGTCTTGGAGGCAGCCGTCTTGGTCGCAGCCGTCTTGGTCGCGGCCGTCTTGGAAGCGGCCGTCTTGGAAGCCGTCGGCTTCGAGTTGGCAGCCGTCTTCCGAGCGGTGGCCTTGCCGGCGGCGGTCGTCGTGGCGGCCGTCTTGGTGGTGGCGGGCTTCCGGGCCGTGGCCGTCTTGGCAGCAGCCGACTTGGCGGTGGCCGACTTGGCGGTGGCCGACTTGGCGGCAGCCGCCGCGGTGCCGGCCGTCTTGGAGGCAGCCGACCGCGTCGTGGTCTTGGCGGCAGCCGTCTTGGTGGCGGCCGACCGGGTCGCGGCCGGCTTCGCCGTTGCCGACTTCGCCGGGCGCGTGGTGGCCGATTTCGCGGTGGCGCTCCGGGTCGCAGCGGGCGTCGCGGACGGCCGACTGGCGGCGGTCGCGGCGCTCCTCTGCGTACCCGAATCGGTTTTGCTCTTACTGGCCTTAATGGCAGCGGCCATGGGGATGTTCCTCCTTGCGAATGACTGCGGGCTCGTCTCCGCCTAGGAGACTGCGAGATTCCGGCATGGACCCGAGGTGCCGCGCCGGCCTAGCTTTCCTCCCCTGTCCAGCGAGCGTCCTCGGCGTCCCACGCCGCATTGCGCTTCTCGACCGTCTCGAGTGCCCGCGTTGCGTCGTCAGCGGAGGGGTACGGACCGAGCCGGTACTGCGCGGGACACACGTCGTCCCCGGACTCGACCCGGTTGTGTCGGAGGCACCAGAAATAGCCGCCCCCGCCAGGCCCACTGTCGTTCATGAAATCACTGTGCACCTCAAACCGACCATGCGCTACCGATTCGGGCAAAAAGTCCAGAATTTCCATTGTGGATTGTGCCGAAGACTCCCCGAACGAACGACAAAACCCGCCCCGGGTTCACGTCGGGGCAGGTTTCGTGCAGCGCGATTGGTCAGCGATCAGGACAGCTCTGCGGCCACCAGCTCGGCGATCTGGACGGCGTTGAGCGCGGCGCCCTTGCGCAGATTGTCGTTGGAGAGGAACAGCGCAAGGCCGTTCTCCGCCGTCTCGTCAGCGCGGATCCGGCCCACGAAGGTCGGGTCACGACCGGCCGCCTGCAGCGGCGTGGGGATGTCGGACAGCTCCACGCCGGGCGCGCCGGTCAGCAGCTCGCGGGCCCGCGAAGGGCTGAGCGGCCGGGCGAAGCGGGCGTTCACCTGCAGCGAGTGGCCGGTGAAGACGGGCACGCGCACGCACGTGCCGGAGACGAGCAGCGACGGGATGCCCAGAATCTTGCGGCTCTCGTTGCGCAGCTTCTGCTCCTCGTCGGTCTCCTCGAGGCCGTCGTCGACGATCGAGCCGGCCAGCGGCAGCACGTTGAACGCGATCGGGCGGGCGAACGATCGCGGCGCCGGGAACTCCACCGCGTCGCCGGCATGGGTCAGCTCGGCGGCGCGGTCCGCGACCTTCTGCACCTGCTCGGACAACTCGGCGACGCCGGCCAGACCCGCGCCGGACACCGCCTGATAGGTGGTCGCGACCATGGCGACGAGCTCGGCCTCGTCGTGCAGCGGGCGCAGCACCGGCATCGCGGCCATCGTGGTGCAGTTGGGGTTGGCGATGATGCCCTTGGGGCGCTGCCGGGCCGCGTCGGGATTCACCTCGGCGACCACGAGCGGCACGTCGGGGTCCATCCGCCAGGCCGAGGAGTTGTCGATGACCACGGCGCCGGCCTCGGCCACCCTGGGCGCGTACTCCTTGGAACTGCCCTTGCCCGCGGAGAAGAGCACGATGTCCAGACCGCCGAAGTCGGCCTGCTCGGCGTCCTCGACCGTCACCTCGCCGTCACCCCACGGCACCGTGCGGCCCGCCGACCGGGCGGAGGCGAAGAGTCGAAGCTGATCCACGGGGAAACCGCGCTCGGACAGAATGCGGCGCATGACGCCGCCGACCTGTCCCGTCGCGCCTACGATGCCGATCCTCATGGCCTACAAACTACGGCCTGACCTCTGATCGCCCGAGTTGACTTTCCGGATGGCGGGATTTCTCTCCCTCATGCTGGGACAGCGCGACTAGCGTCACGGGCATGGTGAAGTACACGCACGGCCATCACGAGTCGGTTCTGCGGTCGCATCGCTGGCGCACCGCAGAGAATTCGGCGGGCTATCTGCTGCCCCGGCTGACTTCCGGTGTCGCGGTGCTCGACGTCGGCTGCGGCCCGGGGACAATCACCGCCGACCTCGCGACGGTAGTCGCACCCGGCCGGGTGACGGCGCTGGAGACCACCGGCGAGGCGCTCGGCCTGGCGCGGGCGGAGATCTCACGTCGCGGGCTCGACACGGTGGACTTCGCGGTCGGGGACGTGCAGGCGCTGGACTTTCCCGACGACAGCTTCGACGTGGTGCATGCCCATCAGGTGTTGCAGCACGTCGGCGACCCGGTGCGGGCGTTGCGCGAGATGCGACGGGTGACCCGGCCGGGCGGCGTGGTGGCGGTGCGCGACAGCGACTATGCGGCGTTCACCTGGTTTCCGCGGGTGCCGGGCCTGGACGAGTGGCTGGCGCTCTATCAGCGGGTGGCGCGGGGCAACGGCGGCGAGCCGGACGCCGGGCGGCGACTGCTCAGCTGGGCCCACGCGGCCGGCTTCACCGACGTGACCGCGTCGTCGAGCACGTGGTGCTTCGCCGACGAGACCGACCGCTCGTGGTGGGGCGGGATGTGGGCCGAGCGGGTGCTGAAATCAAAAATGGCCCGGACCGCGCTGTCCACCGGCGCCGCCACGCAGGAGGACCTGGAGCGGATCTCGGCGGCCTGGCTGGCGTGGGCGGCCGACCCGGACGGCTGGCTCTCCCTGCTGCACGGCGAGATCATCTGCATCGCCTGATGCGCCGGCAGAAGTGGTAGCTAGGCGCTCTTGGGCTTGTAGGCCCAGTGCCACGGTTCGCGGGGCACGTTCTCGACGAAGCCGTACTCGTCCGCGTGCTTGCGCATCCAGGCCTGCGCCTTGGAGTTCAGATCGAGGTCGGTGGCCATCCCCCAGCCGTGCTCGCTGGTGCCGGGCTTCGCGGCCAGTCCGCCCTGCGAGTAGAGGCCCTTGCGCCGGGCCACGTCCACCTGCTCGTCGTAGGAGCGGTACGAGTCGGTGATGCCGATCGTCACGCCCTCCTTCTTGGCGTCCGCGATCATCTTGTTCAGCGACTCGGCGGCCGGCGCCCACAGCTTGTGGTTGGTGTCGCCGACCTTGCCCAGCGCGTTCGCCGGGATCTTCCCGTTGCCGTACGCGGCCAGGTCGGTCGGGATGCCCTTGCTATTCAAGTTGTAGGTCTTGTTCGTGGTGCCGGTGTTCTGCGTGGCCACCGCATCGTTGAGGTACGACGCGAACTGCGAGCCCGACGCGCCCGCTGTGGTCGACGTCGACGACTTGGTCGCCGTGCTCGCGGCCTGCTGGGTCTGCAGCGCGAGGATCCGGCTCTGGATGTCGGTGATGCGGCCCTGCACTCCCTCGATTCCCACGTCATGACCCATCGGCGCAACCGCGCGGCGACTGAGCCGCACCCGGCGAGAAAAGTGCCCACGAGATAAGTGGTAGCCCTGCCACTTTTCGCTTGGCCGACGCCCCGGCGGGATCGCTCAGGCCAGGTCGGCCGGGTTGGTGTTGGCGCCGCAGAGCAGGACGACCACCCGCTCGCCGTCGCGTGGGACATACACGCCGCTGGTAAGCGCCGCATACGCCGCGGCCGTCCCGTGCTCCACCACCACGCGGAAGTCCTCCCACAGCCGGCGCCGGGCCTCGACGATCGCGGCGTCGTCGACGAGCAGCGACTCCACTCCTCGAGAGGCCACAATCGAGTACGGGATGTCGCCGAGCCGGCGGGCGCCGAGGGAGTCGGCGGCCACCCCACCCACCGTGACGTCCACCGGTCCGCCGTTGTCGAGCGCGGCCCGCAGCGTCGGGCAGGACGAGGGCTCGACCGCCACGACCCGCTTGCCGGGCAACGCCGCGGCGATCCCGCCGACCAGGCCACCGCCGCCGACCGCCACCAGCACGGTGTCGCAATCGAGCTCGTCGGCCACTTCCAGGCCCAGCGTGCC
>NZ_JBFAZH010000615.1:0-4769 GCF_040681735.1 Actinoplanes sp. NPDC051633
GCTACTCTAATAGCCGGTTAAGTGCACAAATTCCGGTACAAACTCATCCGAATTTAAGCCGGCACGGACCCGCTCGGGCGCGGCGCCGCCGCGCAGTCGAAGCGGTCCAAGGAGCTGACCGCGCGCACCGAGACGGCCGACTCGATGGCCCGCTCGGTGTGCCCGTACTGCGCGGTCGGGTGCGGCCAGCGGATCTTCGTGAAGGACGGCAAGGTCGTCCAGATCGAGGGCGACCCCGACAGCCCGATCTCCCGCGGCCGGCTGTGCCCCAAGGGCTCGGCCAGCAAGAGCCTGGTCACCAGCGACCGGCGGCAGCAGAAGGTGCTGTACCGGCGGCCGTACGCCACGGACTGGGAGGAGCTCAACCTCGACACGGCGATGGAGATGATCGCCGACCGGGTGCTCGCCGCGCGGGAGCAGACCTGGCAGGACGCCGATGCCGACGGGCGGCCGCTCAACCGGACGCTCGGCCTGGCCAGCCTCGGCGGCGCGACCCTGGACAACGAAGAGAACTATCTGATCAAGAAGCTCTTCACGGCGATGGGCGCGATACAGATCGAGAACCAGGCGCGTATTTGACACTCCGCCACCGTTCCCGGTCTGGGAACCAGCTTCGGCCGTGGCGGGGCCACCGGATTCCTCCAGGATCTGGCGAACGCCGACTGCATCATCATCCAGGGTTCCAACATGGCGGAGGCCCACCCCGTGGGTTTCCAGTACGTGGTGGAGGCCAAGAAGCGTGGTGCCAAGATCATCCACGTTGACCCGCGGTTCACCCGGACCAGCGCGCTCGCGCACAGCTTCGTCCCGGTGCGGGCCGGCGCCGACATCGCCTTCCTCGGCGGGATCATCAACTACATCCTGACCAACGAGAAGGACTTCCGGGAGTACGTGCTGGCGTACACCAACGCGTCCATGCTGGTCAGCGACAAGTTCCAGGACACCGAGGACCTGGGCGGGCTGTTCTCCGGCTACGACCCCGAGACCAACACGTACGACCAGACCACCTGGGCGTACGCGGGCCAGGAAGGGGAGGCCCAGGAGGAGGACGAGGCGCACGCCGACCGGGAGACCGCCTCCGGCCTCGAGCAGGAGTCGCACGGCCCGCCGGTGCCCGCCGACGTGCCCCGCGACCCCACGCTGCAGGACCCGCACTGCGTCTACCAGGTGCTCAAGCGGCACTACGCCCGCTACACCCCCGAGGTCGTCGAGCAGGTCTGCGGCGTACCCCAGGAGAAGTTCCTCGAGGTCTGCGAGGCGTGGACGGCCAACTCGGGCCGCGAGCGCACAACCGCCCTGGTCTACTCGGTGGGCTGGACCCAGCACAGCGTGGGGGTGCAGTACATCCGCACCGGCGCGATCATCCAGCTGCTGCTGGGCAACATGGGCCGGCCGGGCGGCGGCGTGATGGCGCTGCGCGGGCACGCCAGCATCCAGGGCTCGACCGACATCCCGACGCTGTTCAACCTGCTGCCCGGCTACCTGCCGATGCCGCACTTCCAGCAGCACGAGACGTACCGGCAGTGGATCGACGCCATCCGGCACCCCGAGCAGCAGGGCTTCTGGGCCAACGCCGAGTCGTACGCGGTCAGCCTGCTCAAGGCGTACTGGGGTGACGCCGCCACCGCCGAGAACGACTGGGGCTACCACTGGCTGCCCCGGCTCACCGGCGACCACGGCACCTACCAGCAGGTGCTCGACATGATCGACGGCAAGATCAAGGGCTATTTCCTGCTGGGGCAGAACCCGGCCGTCGGCTCGGCGCACGGCAAGGCGCAGCGCCTCGGCATGGCCAACCTCGACTGGGTTGTCGTCCGCGACCTGTTTCTGATCGAGAGCGCCACGTTCTGGAAGGACGGCCCGGAGGTCGCCACCGGCGAGATCGTGCCGGAGCAGTGCCGCACCGAGGTCTTCTTCATGCCGGCCGCCTCGCACGCCGAGAAGGAGGGCACCTTCACCCAGACGCAGCGGATGCTGCAGTGGCGGGAGAAGGCCGTCGAGCCGCCCGGCGACTGCCGCTCGGAGCTGTGGTTCTTCTACCACCTCGGCCGCATCGTCCGGGAGCGGCTGGCCGCCTCCACGCTGCCGCGCGACCAGGGCATCCTCAACCTGACCTGGGACTACCCGCTGCACGGCGAGCGCGGCGACGAGCCCAGCGGCGAGGACGTGCTCAAGGAGATCAACGGGTACGACCTCGCGACCGGCTCGCTGGTGCCCAACTTCACCTCGCTCAAGGCCGACGGCTCCACCGCCTGTGGCTGCTGGATCTACGCCGGCGTCTTCAAGGACGGCGTCAACCAGGCGGCCCGACGCAAGCCGGGCTCCGAGCAGGACTGGGTGGCCCGCGAGTGGGGCTGGGCGTGGCCGTCGGACCGCCGCACGCTCTACAACCGCGCGTCCGCCGACCCCGAGGGCCGGCCGTGGTCCGAGCGCAAGAAGTACGTCTGGTGGGATGAGTCGGCCGGCGAGTGGACCGGATACGACGTGCCCGACTTCGAGAAGACCAAGCCGCCGTCGTACCGGCCGCCGGACGGCGCGACCGGCGTCGAGGCGATCTCCGGCGACGACGCGTTCATCATGCAGGGCGACGGGAAGGGCTGGCTCTACGCGCCCAGCGGCCTGATCGACGGCCCGATGCCCACGCACTACGAGCCGGTGGAGTCGACGGTCCGCAACCCGCTCTACAACCAGCAGGCCAACCCGACCCGCAAGGTCTACGAGCGGTCCGACAACCTGACCAACCCGAGCGTGCCGGAGCGCCACTCCGAGGTCTTCCCGTACGTGTTCAGCACCAGCCGGCTCACCGAGCACCACACCGCCGGCGGCATGAGCCGGCAGCTCGCGTACCTGTCGGAGCTGCAGCCGGAGATGTTCGTCGAGGTGTCCCCGGAGCTGGCCCGCGAACGCGGCTTGGAGCACGTCGGCTGGGCGCACATCGTCACCGCGCGGGCGGCGATCGAGGCGCGGGTGATGGTCACCGACCGGCTCACCCCGCTGCGCATCGACGGCCGGATCGTGCACCAGATCTGGCTGCCCTACCACTGGGGCGGCGAGGGCCTGGTCACCGGCGACTCCGCCAACGACCTGATCGGCATCACGCTCGACCCCAACGTGCTGATCCAGGAGAGCAAGGTCGGCACGTGCGACATCCGGCCGGGCCGCCGCCCGACGGGGCCGGAGCTGGTGGAGTACGTTGCCGGCTACCGCTCCCGGGCCGGCCTGATGCCGGGCCACCACACGCCCATGCTGACCAGCCCCACGCTTGCCGGGGACGAGCCGGAGGAGACCGGATAGTGGCCGGACCCAACAGCCTTTACGGCCCGCTCGACCCCGCGCCGGACGCCGGCTACGTCGACGCCCCGCCGCGCATGGGCTTCTTCACCGACACCAGCGTCTGCATCGGCTGCAAGGCGTGCGAGGTCGCGTGCAAGGAGTGGAACCTGATCCCGGACGACGGTTTCAACCTGCTGGGCACCTCGTACGACAACACCGGCGGCCTGACCGCGAACTCGTGGCGGCACGTGGCGTTCATCGAGCAGCCGGCGGCGGACCGCGGCGGGGCGACGGACACGCCCGGCGCGTTCGCCGGCCTGCCGGTGGGTCCCCCGGCGTCCGCGCAGACCGCCGCGATCGGCGCGGGCACCCCGCAGGACACGGGTACGCAGCCCGGCGTCGACGCGCTCGCCGCCACCGGCACCAGCCAGTTCCTCGGCATGCCGGGCTCCGACCTGCCGGGCCGCACCATGGACGCGCCGCGCACCGACTTCCGCTGGCTGATGATGTCCAACGTCTGCAAGCACTGCACCCATGCGGCGTGCCTCGACGTGTGCCCGACCGGCGCGTTGTTCCGCACCGAATTCGGCACCGTGGTGGTGCAGGAGGACATCTGCAACGGCTGCGGCTACTGCATCCCGGCGTGCCCGTACGGCGTCATCGACCAGCGCAAGGAGGACGGCCGCGCGTGGAAGTGCACGCTCTGCTACGACCGGATCGGTGACGGCCTCACCCCGGCGTGCGCCAAGGCCTGCCCGACCCAGTCGATCCAGTACGGCGAGCTCGACGAGCTGCGGTCCCGCGCCGCGCACCGGCTGGAAAAGCTGCAGGAGCAGGGCGAGACCTCGGCCCGCCTGTACGGCCACGACCCGGCGGACGGCGTCGGCGGCGACGGAGCGTTCTTCCTGCTCCTGGACGAGCCCGAGGTGTACGGCCTGCCGCCGGACCCGGTGGTGACCACGAAGGACCTTCCGGACATGTGGAAGCGGGCCGGTCTCGCCGCGCTGACGATGGTGGCCGCGACCGTGGCCGCGTTCGCGGGGCGGCGCCGGTGAGTCCCCGGCGCCGCGGCCGGGGCGGCGAGCGGTCGATGGTGCCGCCGGCCGAGTTCCGCTCGTACTACGGCCGCCCGATCGTCAAGGCGCCGGTGTGGCGACACGACATCGCGGCGTACCTGTTCACCGGTGGCCTGGCGGCCGGGTCCGCGCTGCTCGCGGCGGGCGGTGACGTCAGCGGCCGCCCCGCGCTGCGGCTGGCCGGCCGGATCACCGCGCTGGCCGGGGTCGGCGCGAGCACCTACTTCCTGGTCGCCGACCTGGGCCGGCCCGAGCGCTTCCTGCACATGCTGCGGGTCGCCAAGCCCACCTCGCCGATGTCGATGGGCACGTGGATCTTCAGCGCGTTCGGCCTCACCGCCGGGGTGTCGGCGGTCGCCGAGGCGGCGCCGCTGCTGCCCGACCGGGGCGTGCTCGGGCTCGCCCGCAAGCTCCTCCCGC
>NZ_JBFAZH010000616.1:0-4767 GCF_040681735.1 Actinoplanes sp. NPDC051633
CTTGACCGAAGTCCACTTCGTCACCCGTGCGCAGGCCTGCCTCGAGTCAGCCGACGGCAGCTCCACGATCCGCTGCGGACCGTCGGTGTTCCTGCAAGACAACGGTGCGTGGAACCGCCTGCTTGACGGCGTTTCCCCAGGTGACCGCTGGACTCTCGAATTGAAGGCCGAAGGCCCGGGCGACATCGCTTTCCTCTTCAGCAACGATTGAACCGCCGGCTCCAGGGCCGCCGACATGTGATCGACGGCCTAGATCTGGCCGCTGCCGAGCAGCCTCTCGGCCGCGCCGGTGTTGACCTGGGCGACTTCGTCGAGATCAAAAGGCAAGGATGACGCGACCCGCCGGTAACCACGCCGGTCAGAGGCAATGCACCCGCGCCGATGAGTCCCAAACCGGACTCCGTCCGCACCTGCGGAACCTTTTACCTGCAGCATGTACTACAGCCACCAGCTGACCGTCCAGATGGACAACGCCATTCAGGACACATTGCGTGGAGTGGGCTCGAAGGACATCAAATCGGTCACCGTGACCGCCTGCAAGAACCCAAGTCACCTGCACCGCACTGGCAGCATTGGCCTTCGGCACCGCAAACGTGCAGCACATTGTGCACCACGCGGCCACCACGAACGGGTGCATCCGAATCCGCACTGTCCGCGGAGCGGACAACAGTCCCGGGCCGATACGCCGACCACAGCAGCATCTGCCACTCAATGGACTGAGCAGTCAGTCCATCGATGTTTGCGGGACCAGCCATTGCTGGTTCCGCAGGCATCGATAGACTCCCGCGACCGCTCCTACCTCAACGTTATCGTCAGGGGACGCTCTCGAAATTGACCGAGTGCTCGGCGTGCCCGCCTCCCGGCATGACCGCCGGAGGCTCTGTTGCGGTGGCTGGTGGAGGATCAGGCAAAGTTGACCAGTGAAGTTCGCGGCTCGGTCTCATCCCTGGTCTCCTCCCCGCTCGGCCTTCATCGGGTTCCGCTTCCCCGCCGAAGTGATCGTGGTGGCGGTCCGGTGGTACCTGCGCTACGGGCTCTCATATCGCGATGTCGAAGAGCTGCTCGCCGAACGTGGCATCGAGGTCGACCACGTCACCGTGTATCGGTGGCTGCAGCGGTTCACCCCGCTGCTGGCCGATGTCGCCCGCTTCGCCCGGCACCCGCGGTGACCGGTGGTTCGTGGACGAGTCTTACGTGAAGGTCAACGGCGTCTGGCGCTACGTCTATCGAGCCGTTGACCAGTATGGACAGGTCATCGACGTGCTGCTCTCGGCGCGTCGGGACGCCGCAGCGGCCCGCCGGTTCTTCACCCGGGCGCTGCGGATGCTGAAGGTGATCGCGAGCGAGGTGATCACCGACGCCGCTCCGGTCTACCCTGCCGTGCTCGATGACCTGATTCCCTCGGCGTGGCACCACGTCGAGCGGTACGCCAACAACCCCATAGAAGCCGATCACGGTCAGCTCAAACACCGGCTGAGACCGATGCGCGGCCTGCAGAGTGATCGGACAGCGCAGGTGGCGATCGCCGGCCATGCCTTCGTGCAGAATCTGCGCCGCGGACACTACGACCTCGGAGTGGACGCCAGCCCCGCGCTGCGGGTCGCCACGGCATTCACCGAACTCGCCTAAGCGATCTAAACCCGTTCGGCCGGGATCGGCGCGCCCGACAACCGCGCAACGCAGCAGAGCCACCCGCAGCCTGGCAACTGCTGACCGGCGTGACAGCGCACAAACTCGCACGTCAGACCACCAAACCGGATTCGCGAGCCCCACAGGATCGGCAGTCGGCAAGCCGCCACGACGCCTGAGGATCGCAACTCCGACTTACGCCTTCCCACCCCCGGCTGCTGAGGTCCACACCGCCTTGTAACCTCAGGCCGCTGCAGCCGGGACAGGGATGCCGCGAGAAGCGCGTCGTCGTACAAGTTCTTCGGACGGACGGTACGTCGTTGGGGTCACCGGATTGTCGGCGGCAGTGAGGACGGCGGCGGGATGCACAGGGAGTGTGATCATGGCGCGTCCCGTCATCGCGATCAGCGGTAGCGCGGATCCGGAACGCGAGTATCGCAAGCACCTTCACAGACTAGATCTGGCGCCCGAGGTCTGCCGAGAGCTGGGTCGGGAGCTCGCGGAGGCCGGCTGGGATCTGCTCGTATTCAGTGAGCAAGAAGGCTTCGTCGAGCCTTCGGTGGTTGCGGGCTATAGGACATAGCCCAAGGCAGCGAAGGGCACGATCCGGGTACGCCAGCCGCTGGACCACCCGGTGGCGTGGGAATCCGAGCCGGGCGGCCCTCGCGTGGCTTCTGAACCGGTCCCCACGGACGTGGGCTGGGAGTTCCCCTTTTACGGCGGGGTCCTCGAGGCCGACGGGTTGCTTTTAATCGGCGGCGCCCGGGCCACCCGCATCGCCGGGATCATCGCGCTCAACCAGAAGACGCCGGTGCTGCCGGTAGTTCTCTTCGGCGGGGCAGCCGAGGAGATCTGGAACAAGCTAAGGGCAGTCGGCAACGACACCGATTCCGCCCTCCGCTCGGCCATGGCCGAGACCTGGTCAGCCACCAGCGCGAAGCGGCTGGTCGCCGCTCTCGACGAGCAGCGCAAACGGCGGGCCCGCCGGCTAAAGGACGAGGCCCGGGCCGCCGAGAAACACCAACGCCAGCTTGCCCTGCGCCATTTGGCCGGGTTGGCGTTGGTGGCGGCCGCGGTCGCCGCCGGCTCTGTCTACTACGGGTGGCCGCTCACCGGCGTGGTCGCCATCGCGATGCTCGCTGCAGCTGGTGGTGCCTTGGTGTCGCGCCAGAATGTGTGGCGCATCGGACGGCGAGTCCGTGCCGAGGCAGCCGACGTGCCTGCCGCGATCACCGTCACGCGGGGCGCTTTCGCCGGGCTGATCACGGTTCTGACTTATGTCGTGTCGCAAACCCTGGGATCGGGCCCGAGCGATCAACTCGCCAACGGCTCGATCACGGTATTCGCGCTGGCCGCCGGGGCGGTCGCTGGCTTCACCGCCGACCGCGTGCTGGCGCGCATCCGCCCGGTCGAGGTCGGCAACCTCAACCGGGGGGCCGGACCCGCTGCGCAGCCGGCCCCGGCCGCGCAAGAGGAATAGGGTGGCGTGCCAGTAGGTCACTTGCACGGGTCTCTGTACGTCCGGTCAGAGATGTTGCTACTCCACTCGGACTTGGACAGCGGGTCGCCGACGAAGCGGCAGATATCGGCAATGACTGCCTTGGGATCGAGGTTCCACAGTACCGTTGTGCCATTACGCGCGCCGCTGGCCAGCAAACCCCTCGACGCGTCGAAATCGACCCCAAAGATCGCCGTCAACGCGCCGGTGAGCTGTGCGTTCACCGTCGGCACCTTCGGTGTAAGGTCCCAGATCCATGTGGAGCCGTCCTCATTGCCTACAGCCAGCCGACTGTTGTCGAGGAACGCCACGCTGATCGCGCTGCCGGCATGGCTGCGCATCACACGAGCTTGATGTGCCACGAACTTCTCCGGCGCCACCCGCTCCCAGAGCGTAACTTGGCCGTCCGCCCCTGCGGTGGCGAGCGTTTTGTCGTCAGGGCTCCAGGCCAGCCCAAGCACCGGACCATCAGAAGCGTCGAGCGGCAAAGGAACTTCCTGCGGGGTCCCTGGGCGCGTCACGTCGTACAGCAAGACGGCCCCGGCTCCATAACCGACGGCGAGGATCGTCCCGTCCCGGCTGAAGGCGACAGACGCCGCAGCGCCCGGATCAGTGACCGCCGGGCGCAGTCGACTTCCTAAAGATCGCGGCCGAGCCGGATTCGATAGGTCCCAAAGACGTGCGGTCCGGTCGCTGCTGGCAGATGCGAGTATCTTGCCATCCGGGGAGAACGCGACCCCGGTGATGGCGGCATCATGCGCGGGAATGGGCTCGCCGACTAGGTGAGGGTCGTGCGGGTCTGAGACGTCCCAGATCTCGATCGTCCGGTCGTCGCTGGGTAGGGCCAGCAGCATCCCGTCAGGCCGAAACGCCATGCGGTCCGCTGTTTTCGTGTGCCGCGTCGCCGGCCGGGACGCCACTCGCGGGCGCAGGATATCCGCAACATTCCACAGTCTGAGGATGTCCGAATCGCCGCCGGTCGCGAGCGTCTGAGGGTCATTCGGCCGGAACAGAACCGACGCGATCGCCGTCTGCTCACCGCTCAGTATCGGCCCGGGAAGATGCCAGACGCGCAGGTAGGCGTCCGCGCACACGCTAGCGATCTCGTCGTCGGAGCCAAGAAACAGCGCGCCGCGGACCGCTTGCGGGAAAGGCAATGTGCGCAAGACCTGGCCGCTCGCGAGATCTCGGACCATCAGTGTGTCGTCGTTACTGCCGCTCAGCAGCCACGTGCCGTCCGCGCTGAAGCCAACCGCGCCGACTGATGCCCGATGCTCGGTGAACCGGGCGAGGGATGTAGGCCGAGCCGAGTCCGCGAGGTTCCACAGTTGCACGCCCCCGTTCTCGTACCCAACGGCAAGTTCGGGCTTCGTCGGATGGAACGCGATCGATTCCACTGTGTCCGCTTGTGTCTCGATCGGAGGCACGACAGGCTCGGCCTTGGCTATTCCGGTGGATCTCCATAGCCGCATGGTCTTGCCGGTCGCTGTGGCGAAGGTGCGGCCGTCCGCGGCGAAGGCGACCCCCGCGGACGCGACCCCGACAGTCACACGAGTGAGGCGTTGCCCAGGCGTGAGGCTGGCGGTGCCTGACTTTAACCCCCCAAGGCGGACCACTCCGTCCCCACCGACAGTGAGCAG
>NZ_JBFAZH010000617.1:0-4756 GCF_040681735.1 Actinoplanes sp. NPDC051633
CGATGAGGCGGCCGGGGTCGCCGGTCTTGTCGATCGAGAAGAAGCCGGTCTTGTCGCTGACCCGCGCGGCCTGCTGCATGTTGTGCGTGACGATGATGATCGTGAAGCGGTCCTTCAGCTTGAACATCAGGTCCTCGATCGCCAGCGTCGAGATCGGGTCGAGCGCCGAGCAGGGCTCGTCCATCAGCACGACCTGCGGCTCGACCGCGATCGTGCGGGCGATGCACAGGCGCTGCTGCTGACCGCCGGAAAGGCCGGCGCCGGGGCGTCCCAGGCGGTCCTTGACCTCGTCCCACAGGTTCGCCGACTTCAGCGACTGCTCCGCGGCGTCGTCCAGCGCCGACTTCTTCTTGACGCCGTTCAGCTTGAGACCGGCCACCACGTTCTCGTAGATGGACATCGTCGGGAACGGGTTGGGCCGCTGGAAGACCATGCCGATCATCCGGCGGACCGCGGTGACGTCCACGTCGGCGTCGTAGATGTTCTGGTCGTCGATGGTGAGCCGGCCCTCGATGCGGGCGTTGGGCAGCACCTCGTGCATGCGGTTGACCGACCGCAGGAAGGTCGACTTGCCGCAGCCCGACGGGCCGATGAGGGCGGTGATCGTCTTGGGCTCGACGGTCATCGAGACGCTGTCGATCGCCTTGAACGAGCCGTAGTACGAGGAGACGTTGGACGCCTCGATGCGCTTGGCCATGGGGGATACCTCTTATTTCGACAGTCTGTTGCGGCGGGCGAGCAGCTTGGCGGCGATCGTCAGGATCAGCACGATGGCGACCAGCGTCAGTGCTGCCGTCCACGCGCGGGCCGGGGCGTATCGGGAGGCGTCACCGGCCTGCTGGTAGACGAACAGGGCGAGCGACGCCTGGTTGCCGGCGAACGGGTCGAAGTTGATCGCCGCGGCGCCGCCGGCGACGAGCAGCACCGGCGCGGTCTCGCCGGCCGCACGGGCGACTGCGAGCATGACACCGGTCACGATGCCGGGCAGAGCGGTCGGGATGACGACCTTCACGATCGTCTTCCACTGTGGTACGCCCAGCGCGTACGCCCCTTCGCGCAGAGGCCCGGGCACGAGCCGCAGCATCTCCTCGGTGGACCGCACGATGGTCGGCAACATCAGCACCGTCAGCGCGAGGGACGCCGCGAAGCCGGAGAATCGCGGCTGGCCGTCGTTGAACCACGGGCTGACGATGAGCACCCAGAACGCCAGCACGAACAGTCCGGCCACGATCGACGGGATGCCGGTCATGACGTCGACGAAGAACCGGACGGTCAGAGCGAACTTCCCCCGGCCGTACTCGACGAGGTAGATCGCGCCCAGCACGCCCAGCGGCACGGCCAGCAGCGTGGCGATGCCGACCTGCTCCAGCGTGCCGATGATCGCGTGGTACGCGCCGCCGTTCGGGTCGCGCGCGCCGATGTTGTTCATCGAGGAGCCGAAGAAGTCGCCGTCCAGCCGGGACACGCCCTTGGACACCAGCGTCCACACCACCGAGGCCAGCGGCAGGATGGCCAGCAGGCAGGCGGCGTAGATCAGCGATTTCCACATCCGGTTACGCGCCGAGCGGCGGCCCTCGACGCGGGTCGCCGCGACGGACAGCCCGATCAGGTAGACGACGCCGGCGAGCACGAGCACCAGCACCCAGCCACCGATGTCCGTGCCGAGCACCAGCGCCGCCGAGACGGCGATCGCCGCCACCGCGATGACCGCATTGATCACCGGCGAGAGCTTGCGCCCACGCAGGTTGTCCGGCGTCATGACGACGTCCTGGATTTCGTCCTTGAGAAGGCTCATGCCGCACTGTCCCGGAACTCGCGGCGGCGGTAGATGATCGCCCGCGCAGCCATGTTGACCACCAGGGTGATCGCGAACAGCACCAGGCCCGAGGCGATCAGAGCGCCGCGGCCGGTGGCGTTCGCCTCACCGAAGGTGTTGGCGATGTTGGCGGCGATCGTGTTGCCGCCGTTCTGGATCAGGTTGAACGAGATGTCGAAGACGATGCCCAGGGTCAGCGCCAGCGCGATCGTCTCGCCGAGCGCGCGGCCCAGGCCGAGCATGACCGCGGCGATGATGCCGGGCTTGCCGTACGGGAGCACCGACGTGCGGATCATCTCCCACTTGGTGGCGCCCAGGGCCAGCGCGGCCTCCTCGTTCATGCCCGGGGTCTGCATGAACACCTCCCGGGACAGCGAGGTGACGATCGGCAGCACCATGATCGCCAGCACCAGGCTGCCCAGCAGGATCGACCGGCCGAAGGGCCCGTTCCCGCCGAAGATCGGCAGCCAGCTGAAGTACTCGTTGAGCCACACCGAGAAGTCGCGCACGGGGTTGAGGAACACGTCCCGGCCCCACAGGCCGAAGACCACACTGGGCACGGCGGCGAGCAGGTCGATGGCGAAGCCGAGCGGTGTGGCCAGCCGCTTCGGCGCGTAGTGCGACAGGAACAGCGCGATGCCCAGCGCGACCGGCACCGCCACCACCAGCGCGATGATGGAGGTCAGGACGGTGCCGAAGGCCAGGGCCGCGATGCCGAAGCGGGGCTGCGTCTCGTTCGGGAACCACTGCTTGAAGGTCAGGAAGTTCTCGGTGTCGGCCCGGAGCGCGGGCACCGCCTTGGAGATCAGGAAGATCGCGATGGCGACGATGATGACCAGCACCATCGCGCCGGCCGCGGTGCTCAGCCCACGGAAGCCGGCCTCCACGCCGAAGCGCTTCTTGGTGGGTAGTGCGCCGCCGCCACCCATCGGGCCGGCGGGGCCGCCCGGCGATACGCCGGTGCCGGCGACCCGGGTGTGGCGTCCTGCCACAACCGAGCCACCGGCTCCGCCACTCGCCGAGCGGGAGGGGATGTCACCCATTCGCTCGCTCACTGTCGTCTAGATCGTCGAGAGGGGGGAGAAACGTCAGGCGATGGCCGCGACAGCGGTCTCCACCTTGGCGCGGACCGCCTCCGGCAGCGGGGCGTAGCCCAGCTCGCCGAGCGCCTGCTGACCGCCGGTGCTGGCGGTGTAGGTCAGGAAGCCCTTGATGGCGGCGGCCTTGGCGCTGCCCTTGCTGCAGGCGATCTCGTACGTGACCAGCACGATCGGGTAGGCGCCCGGCTCGGTGGTCGCGTAGTCGATGTCCAGCTTGAGGTCGTTGCCGGTGCCGGCCACCTTGGCGCCCGCGATGGTCTTGCCGGCGCTCTCACCGGTCAGCTCGGTGTACTCACCCGCGCCGTTCTTGATCTTCGCGGTCTTCAGGTCGCTGTTCTCGGCGAACGACAGCTCGACGTACGAGATGGTGCCGACGGTGCTCTTCACCTGGCTGGCCACGCCGTCCGACTTCTGCGCGCCGGTGCCGCCCGGAGCCTTCCAGGTCTTGGCGTTGCCGAAGGTCCAGACCGACTCGGCGGTCTTGCTCAGGTACTTGGTGAAGTTGTCGGTGGTGCCCGACTCGTCACCGCGGTGCACGGTCTGGATCGTGGTGTCCGGCAGCTTGGCGCCGCTGTTCTCACCCGCGATCTTCGCGTCGTTCCACTTGGTGATCTTGCCGGCGAAGATGCCGGCCAGCGTCTCCGGGGAGAGCTGCAGGCCGTCGACGCCGTCCAGGTTGTAGACGACGGCGATCGGGCCGATGACCATCGGCAGGTTGAGCGCCTGGCCGCCGGCGCACTTGGCGTCGGCCTGCGGCTGCTCCTCCTCCTTCAGGGCCGAGTCGGAGCCCGCGAAGTCGGCGGTGCCGGCGATGAACGCCTGGATGCCGGCGCCGGAGCCGGTGCCCTCGTAGCTGATCTTCGCGTCGGCGCACTGACCCTGGTAGGCCTTGATCCACTCGTCCATCGCGTTCTTCTGAGCGGAGGAACCCTGGGCCGTGATGTTGCCCGCCACGCAGTTCGCGTTGGCCGCCGAGGCAGCGCCGGACGACGACGGCGCCTCGTTGTCCGACCCGCACGCCGCGAGCGTGAGAGTCGCAGTCAAAGCAATGCCGGCCACGTAGCCGACCCGCTGGAGCTTCACAGTTTCCCCTTCGAATGGATTGCACGCCGGTCTCTCACCGGTCCACTCGAAAGCTAAAAGGAGGAGGTGACTGGCCACCGGGCCACAAATGAACGAGGGGTGAACAGGTAGACCCCGGCGGATGGCCGTCGACTGAGGATGTGTTGTCCGTTACGTGAACCGACCGGCGAGCTACTCGTTCATCAGCCTTTGCGGTGGTACATGACGTCCGTCGCGTGGACGCCGAATCCCAGCCCTTTGTACAGAGCCACGGCGGCGGGGTTGTCCTCGTCGACGTAGAGCATCGCGGTGGTCAGGCCCTGCTCCGCGAGATGCCGGAGGCCGGCCACACTGAGTGACTTGCCGAGCCCGCGCCGATGCCCGTCCGGGTCCACGCCGAGCACGTAGATCTCGCCCAGCGCCGGTTCGGTCGCGGTCGCCGGGTGCACCTTGGTCCAGTGGAAGCCGAGCAGGTTGTCCTCACCGTGCTCATCGGGTTTGGCCACCGCCAGCAAGAAGCCCGCGGGGTCGAACCACGGCTCCGCCTCGCGCAGCGCCAGATCGCGCTCGGTCCAGCGGCCCTGCTCGGGATGGTGGGCAAAGGCCCGGGCGTTGACCGCCAGCCACGCCTGCTCGTCGTGGCCGGGACGGAACTCACGCACCGTGACGCCCTCGGGCAGCCGGCCGGGCGGAAGGTCGTCGACGCTCAGCGGCCGGCGCATCTGGAAGAGCACCCGCGCGCGGTCGAAGCCGTTGGCGGCGGCGAAGGCGCGCGCGC
>NZ_JBFAZH010000618.1:0-4756 GCF_040681735.1 Actinoplanes sp. NPDC051633
TCTCGCAGACCTTGGCGAGCTGCTTCATCTGGGTGGGGGTCAGCCGGTCGAAGACGAGCTGCTGCACGGCCTCGGCATGGCCCGGCGCGGCCTCGACGACCTTGTCGTACCCGGCGTCGGTCAGCACCGCGATCTGCACGCGGCCGTCCTCGGGGTCCCGTTCGCGGCGCACCCAGCCCTGGGCCTCGAGCCGTGCCACGACGTGCGACAGACGGGACAGTGAGGCCACCGCCCGCTTGGCGAGCTTGCTCATCGCCAGGCGACGGTCGGGCTCCTCGGAGAGGTAGACGAGCACGATGTAGCCCATGTGGGTCATGCCCGAGTCACGCTGGAGCTGGCTCTCGAGGGCGGCCGGCACGCGCGTCAGGACGGCCACGAAGGTGCGCCACATCTGCTGCTGTTCGTCGGTCAACCACCGTGGCTCGTCCATGAGGGAAGGTTAGTAACCCGTGATCGCGCCGCCATCGACCGGGTGGCCAGGTTGTATAACAGCGGCCCAACGAAAGGGCAGGTCGATCGACATACGTGTACGTCACCGATACTCTGCACCAGGGATTTTCCCCACGACACGGCGCCGGAACCGGCAGGCGGGGGGGCCTCGGCCGGTTCCGGCGCCGGTCTGCAAGTAACCGGTGCCAGGCGTTATTCGCCCGGCGGCTCGTCCTTGCCCTCTTCCTCCAGCCGGTCGGCCTCTTCCTTCGTCTTGTGCACCGCACCGTCGGCGTGCTCCGGCGGGCCGTAGACGGTGTAGAGCACGAGCGGCAGAGGTCCGGCATTCTTGAAGTTGTGCTTGGTGCCGGCCGGGACCACGACCAGGTCGCCCTGCGAGACGTTGCGGGTCGCCCCGCCGACCTTCGCCTTGGCGGTGCCGCTGACGAACGTGAGGATCTGGTCCACCTCGTGGACCTCCTCGCCGATCTCGCCGCCCTCAGGGATCGTCATGATCACGACTTGGGTGTGCTTGCCGGTCCACAACACCCGGCGGAAATCCGGGCTCTGCTCGGCCTCGGTGGCGATCGTCCAGTGCTTCATGGTCGGAGTCGTACCCCGATCAGGAGCGGCGCAATCGGCTTGATTCCAGCGGGGAGGGGCGTCCCACGAAGTAGCCCTGGACGAAGTCGACGCCCAGCTCCCGGAGCAGGCGGAGGGTGGGCTCGTCCTGCACGAACTCGGCAACCGTGTGGATCCCGTACGCCTGACACACCTGCACCAGCGCCCGCACCAGCACCTGGTCCTGCTGGTTCTGGGTCAGCCGGACCACGTACTCCCCGTCGATCTTGACCAGGTCGATCGGAAAGATCCGCAGGTAGCGGAACGACGCGTAGCCGGACCCGAAGTCGTCCAGGGCCAGCTCGCAACCGAGGTCGCGCACCCGGTCGGCGAAGTGCCGTGCCTCGCTGAGGTTGCCGATCAGCGCCGTCTCGGTGATCTCGAAGGTGAGCTGCTCGGGGTTGACGTCGTAGTGCTTGATCAGCCGTTCCACCTCCGCGGTGAGCCGGGGGTCGCCGACCGAGCGCCCGGAGAGGTTGATCTGCAGGTTCAGATCCTGGTGCTCGGCGGCCAGCTGCATCGCCCGCTCGACCACCCACAGGTCGATGTCGAAGACCGCGTCGAGACGCTCGGCGATGTCCAGCACCTGGATCGGCGACTGCGGGCCGTCGTTCTCGTCCAGCACCCGCAGCAGGAGCTCGTGCCGGGTGATCCGGTTGCTCTGCAGGTCGAGGATCGGCTGGGAGTAGAGCGTGAACCGGTCGGTGCCCAGCGCGTCGGCCACCCGCTCGCGCCACGAGCCCTGCCGGTCGCGGGCCGGCACCGGATGCGGCACCAGGGTGAGCGGCCGGTCGGCGTGGCGGGCCTGGCGCCAGGCCTGCTCGGCGTCGATCAGCAGGTCGTGGCTGGCGGTCTCGCCGCCGGGCTGGAAGCGGACGACGCCGGCCCACGCCTTGGCGCGAACCCAGACGTCCGGCAACACGAAGGGGTGCGCGCGCAGCGACTCGACGAACAGCTCGCCCTGCCGCCGGGCGAGCGCCCACGACGCACCGGCCAGCAGCACGCCGATCTCGTTCGGGCCCACCCGGCCGAGCAGGTCGGCGGGCCGGATGACCCCTTCGAGTACGCGCGCCGCCCGGTGCAGCAGCTCGGCGTTGCGCTCCGGGCGGCCGTGGTCGGCATGTGCGCGATCGGGCTCGACGCGGACCACGAGCACCGCCCCGCCGCCCCGGCGCAGGGCGCGGTCGAGCTCGTCGGCGAAGCCGGCCCTGGTCAGCAGGCCGGTCGCGGGGTCGGGATCGGCGACGGTGGTCTGCACGGTCTCGCCGCGCCGGGCCAGCCGGGCCACCTCGCGCCGGGCCCGCTCGCGGGCCGAGACGTCGGTGATCACGCCGCGGACGCCGCGGGCCACCCCGTCGTCGCCGATGACCGCGTCGAGCCGGACGTCCACGTCGAACCAGCCGCCGTCGACCCGCGTGAGCCGCAGGGTGGTCTGCACCGGCTCCCGGCTCGTCCAGGCTCGGGTGATCGCGCTCAACGCGGTGGCCTGGTCGTCACGGTGCACGTAGCGGGCGAGGACCTGGCGGCTCACCTCGTTGTCGCTCGGCGACTGCCCGAGCATCTCGCCCAGCCCCTCGGACCAGACGATCTTGTCGCCGGCGGCGTCGTACGAGAACCAGGCATCCACGGCGGCGGTCTTCGACTTCCTGGGGTGGCGACCGGAGGAGACATCGTGCAACGCGCGCGGACGCGGAATGCGTTCGTCGGGTGCCGTCATGATGCCCTCAGCCCCCTCCCGCCCCTCGTGCCATTGCCCCCACCTATTACGACCCGTCACGGCTCCGGGTAACAGAGGACATCGGGGCCAATGTTTTCGCGGATCCCCCAACAAAACAACGAACTGCTGTTTCTCGGCTGAACGAGGGGCCGAATTAGCCGATCGGATGACCACCGCACCGTGTGACGACGGTCTCGAACTACGGTCAAGTCCATGACGGACAGTTACTTGTTGCGCACGCCACCACGCACCGCTCCGGAGAGCATGCACCTAGTGACGATGGATAGAGTGACAAGCTCCGTCGAGGACTAGCGACCGAGGGACCGCGTATGGGGATCATTCGGGACATGCAACGGGCCCAGGCCACTCAGGCCGCCGCCCAGCAGCGTGCCACCACGGCCGCCACTCAGCAGCGCGAGCTGATCCGGCGCAACGCCGACCTGGCCATCGCCGCCGCTCAGCGGGCCGCGGCCGACGCGGAGATGCACCGGGAGAGCCGGCGGCTCTACGTCGAGGCACGCACCGCCGACGCGGCGGCGGCCAACGCCGACCTGCGCGCCCGCCTGTCTGATCTCGACTCCCTGCTGCACTCCACATTGGACGTCGACGACCACATCGATTTGGACCGGTTCAAGAAGCCGGCGGAGGTGCCGCCGTTCGACCCGGGACCACTGGGCCGGCCGATCCCCGAACCCAGCTGGGAGAGCTACGAGCCACCGACTCCGCGCGGCGTGGGCAAGATCCTCGGCGGCGACCGGTTTCACCAGCAGCAGACGACCTCCGCCCGGCAGGCCTACCAGGAGGCGCGCCGGCGGTGGATCGACGCGGAGACCCGGCGGCGCCGTCAGCTCGCCGCGCGCGAGCAGGCGTACGAGGAGAGCAAGCAGAAGTACGAAGCCAAGATCGCCTCGTACAACGCCGAAGTGGATCGGTTCGCGGCGGCCGTGGCCAGCGCCGATCCGGCGAGCGTGGTCGAGTACTTCGCGATGGTGCTCGGCAACTCGGTGTATCCGGACGACTTCCCGCAGCACTTCCGGCTCGCGTACCTGCCGAAACAGAAGCACCTGCTGATCGAGTACCACCTGCCGCCGGTCGAGGTCATTCCGGTGGTTAAGGAGTATCGCTACGACCGGGTGCGGGACGACCTGGTGGCGACCCCGCGCGACGAGGGCGAGATCCGGCGCCGGTACACCGAGGTGATCTCGCAGGTGTCGCTGCGCACCGTGCACGAGATCGTGGAGGCCGACCGCGGCGAGCTGGTGGCGAACATCTCGTTCAACGGCATCGTGGACACCATCGACCGGCGTACCGGGATCTTCGTGCGCCCCTGCCTCGTCTCCCTGCGTACCCGGAGGGAGGTTTTCGCCCCCATCAAGCTGCGCCGCGTCGACCCGGTGGCGTGCCTGAAGCATCTGCAGGCGGGACTCTCCGGGCTGCCGGACGAGCTCGAGGGCGTCACCCCGCTCGTCGACTTCGACCGCGAGGCGGACCAGGACCTGACCGGCGAGTTCAACGTGCTCGCCGAGATCGACGAGCGGCCGAACCTGCTGGCCATGAGCGACGACGAATTCGAGCAGGTGGTGGCGGACCTGCTCGGCAACATGGGCCTGGAGATGGGCCGGTGCACGCGAAGTGGCGGCCGGTCACGCTGGCTGGCCAGCGACCCGCGCCCGGTCTTCGGAGGCAAGGTCATCGTGTACGCGACGCGCGGCGGCCCGGTCGGCCATTCGACGGCACACACGCTGGCCGACGCGGTCGCCGCGGCCGGCGCGACCAAGGGCATCCTGATCGCCACCGCGGGCTACGAGTCCGAGGCCTACGACTCCGCCGCCGGCCGGCCGCTCGAGCTGCTCGACGGTCCGGGCCTGCTCAACCTGCTGGCCGAGCACAGCCGCATCAAGGCCCGTCTGGAGCCACCGGACTGATCTCGAGCTCCTCGATGCGCCGCCACAGTGGTCGCATCGCCGCCTCCGGCTCGCGGGCGAAGAC
>NZ_JBFAZH010000619.1:0-4754 GCF_040681735.1 Actinoplanes sp. NPDC051633
GGGGTACAGGGCCAGCAGATCGGCGCCGGGCAGCTGCGCCAGCAGCACCTTCCCGCCGGCGGTGGTGTGCGCGGGAAGCAGGTGGCCGACGCGGGTGCGCTCCGCGCCGCCGAGAACGCCGTCGACGAACCGGCAGCCGTTGCCCTCCAGGGTGACCAGGTAGGCGGCGGCGCCGGTGCCGGTCGCGAGATCGGTCAGCGCGGGGCGGGCCACCGCGGTCGGATCGGGCCGCGTCCCGGTGGCTTGAAGGCGCGGCCCGGGAAGGTAGGCCCGTGCGTGGTCCTGCTCCGCGAACCGCTGCCGCTTGAGCGTGGTGAGCAGGCGATGCGCGGTCGGCGGCGTCACCGACAGCAGGCGGGCGGCGTCGGCGACCCGCAGACGCCCATGGTCACGCAGCGCGACCACGAGCAGCAGAGCATTCTCGGCGGAGTTCACGGGTCCTCCAAACTGCATACAGTTTGCAGTCCACCCACTCCGGGGCGAGATGTCAAGGCACGGCGGACCCGGTCCAGCTCTCCGGCAGCAGGCCACGGGCGGCCGCGCGGCGCAGCTTGCCCGACGGGGTCTTCGGCAGGGATCCGGGCGGCAGGACCCGCACCGATGCCGGGCGGGCCTGGATCTGGGCGACGATCCGGGCCGTCACCTCACGGACGATGCGCTCCTCGTCGCCGGAGCTGCGCGACTCCACCAGCACGGCGAACGACTCGCGGGCCACGCCGTCGCCGGCCATCAGCCGGACCGCGGCGACGTTGCCCTCCCGGACACCCTCGACGGCGCCCGCCACCCGCTCGATGTCGGTCGGATAGATGTTGCGACCACCCATGATGATCACGTCCTTGCGGCGACCGCAGACCACGATCTGCCCGCCGGCCAGGTATCCCTCGTCGCCGATGTCCAGCCAGCCGTCCTGGTCGCGGACGGGCTCGAAGCCCTGCGGCGTCACGTACCCGTCGGTCACCGACTCGCCGCGCAGCTGCAGCCGGCCCACCTCGCGCTCGCCCAGCGGTTTGCCGTCGTCATCGACGACCCGCACCTCAACGCCCGGGAACGGACGGCCGACCATCGGCAGCCGCCGCACGCCGGTCCCCGCGCCCGGGACCGGCGTCGCTCGGCCGTGAAACTCGAGTTCGGCGGCGTCGACGACGTCGACCAGCATCGGGTCCGCTAGCTCCGACATCGAGATCACCAGGGTGCTCTCGGCGGCGCCGTAACAGCAGTTGACGGCCTGCGGCCGGAAGCCGTGCCCGGCGGCGATCTCGGTGAAGGCGCCCATCGTGGCCGGGTCGATCGGCTCGGCGCCGTTGCCGGCGACGCGCAGCCGGGACAGGTCGAGGGTGCCCGGCTCGAGCCGCGCCAGCTGCCGGGCCAGCACCGCCCAGGCGAAGTTGGGCGCGGTGGTGATCGTGGCGCCGTGCCGGCTCATCAGCTCGGCCCACAGCAGCGGCCGGCTCAGGAAGTCGACCGGGGTGACGCTCACCAGCTCCAGCCCGCTCAGCATCGGCAGCATCAGGCAGCCGACCATGCCCATGTCGTGGAACATCGGCAGCCACGAGACCATGACGCCGCTCTCGTCGCAGTTCAGGTGCTCGGCGGCGTCGCGGAGGTTCGCGTACACGTTGCCGTGGGTGATCCGGACCGCCTTGGGCTCGGCCGTCGAGCCGCTGGTGAGCTGCAGCAGCGCCATGGCGTCCTCGCCCACCGGCACCGGCTCGGCCTCCGGGCCGCCCGCCGGCTCATCGGCTCCGAGATGGACGATGCCGGCCGCGTCCAGCACGCCGGTCATCGCCTCGAACGGCGTGCCGACGATCACCGCGCGGGCGCCGATCATCCGCAGCACCCGCACGGTGTCCTCCGCCCACATCCGCAGGTCGGTGCGGGGGGTGGGCTGGTGCAGCATGGTCATGCTGCCGCCGGCCAGCCAGATCGCCTGGGCCACCGGTGCGATCTGCGCGGGCGCCCCGGCCAGGACCGCGACCGCGTCCCCCGGACGCAGGCCGGCGCCGATCAGCCCACCGGCGATCCGGCGGGCCGATCGGTGCAGCTCACCCCAGGTCCGGCGCTCCGGCGCATCGGGCTCCCCGGTCACCATGCCGGTCCGGGCGCGGGCGGCGTTCGCGATCACGGCATCGACGAAGCGACTCATTCCGGCACCGTACGCCAGGCGGCATCGCTGCGCGGGGCAGCGCTGTGCGGGCGGCTCCGGGCGGTCAGGTCTGGTCGGGCAGCCCGTTGCGGCGGGCAACCTCGCCCAGCCAGGAGAGGCTGGGCTTCGGGGTCCGCGTGAACGTGGTGCGGTCGACGCCGATCAGGCCGAACGTGATCGCGTACCCGCCGAACCACTCGAAGTTGTCCAGCAGGCTCCAGTGCAGGTATCCGCGCACGTCCACCCCGTCGGCGACGGCCGCCCGCAGTCCGCTGAGGACCTCGCCGGTGAAGGCGATGCGCTCGGCGTCGTCACTGGTCGCGAGGCCGTTCTCGGTGATCAGGATCGGAGTTTCCGGGAGCACCGAGGCGACCCGGCGCACCGACTCCCCCACCGCCTGCGGCCGGTATTCGACGTGTGCCTGGGTCATCGGCGCGCCCGGCCTGGCGACCGGGCCGTCCGGGCCGATCCGCGCGCAGCTGTAGATCTGCATGCCGACGAAGTCGTCGCCGTGGCACGCCTCGAGGAACTGGTCCTCCATCGCAGCGCGGTGCGCAGCCGTCTCCTCGTCGGCGCCGTCCTCCGCGATCCACTCCTGGCCGACCAGCGCGAGCCCGGCCGGCGGTGATCCGGCGCCGCGCAGGGCGTCCATGCCGCGCCGGTGCGCCGCGATCAGCGCCTCGCTCAGCCGCTGGTCCGGCCGCGGCAGCCCGGCGATCGGCTCCTGCTTGGCCGCCTTCTCGGCGAGCACCGGCAGGCAGGCGGCCAGGTTCGGCTCGTTGAGGGTCAGCACGTACGCGGCGTCCCAGAGGATCGGCGCCGCCGTCTCGGCGAAACGTGCGAAGCGGTCGCCGGCCTTGGGACCGAGCCAGCCGCCGTCGTGCGCGAACCAGCGCGGCGTCGTGAAGTGGTTGAGCGTCACGATCGGCGCGAGTCCGCGGTCGCGGCAGCCGTCCACCATCCGGCGGTAGTGGTCGAGCTCGGCGCGCGACACCTCACCCTCCTCGGGCTCGATGCGGCTCCACTCGAGGCTGAAGCGGTACGCGGTCAGCCCCGCACCGGCCAGCAGGTCGAGGTCCTCGCGCCAGCGGTGGTAGTGGTCCACCGCGTCGCCGCTGGGCTCCGCGAACGGGTTGTCCGGCGCGTGCTCCCACTCCCAGTAGTGGTTGTTGACGTTGTTGCCCTCGACCTGGTGGGAGGCGGTCGCGGCGCCCCACAGGAAGCCGTCGGGGAAGGTCATGAGAGCTCCTGGAGGAGAAAGTCGGCGGTACGGTCCAGCGCCTTGTCGGCGGCCGTGTCGGAGCCCTGCCACATGTGGTCGGCTCCCTCGTAGGTCTCGAGCTCGACCGCGACCCCGGCCGCGCTCAGCGCGTCGCGGAACCGCTCGCTCTGCACGCAGGGCACGAGGCGGTCGGCCGTGCCGTGCAGCAGCAGGAACGGCGGCGCGCCGGGGTGCACGTGCGTGATCGGGCTGGCCTGTGCGGTCAGCTCGGGCACGGTCGGCAGCGGCGCCCCGAGCAGCTGCGCCTCCCGCGAGTCGGCGGCCATCGGGTCGGCGCCGAGGTCGGCCGCCAGGGCGGTGAGATCGGTCGGGGCGTACCAGGCGACCACCGCGTCGACGTGATCGACGAGGCCGAGCATCGCGGCGAGGTGACCGCCGGCGGAGTCGCCCCACGCCGCGATCGGGGAGCCGCCGAACTTGTCTCGCAGCCAGCGCACGGCGGCTTGCGCGTCCTCGAGCTGGGCCGGCCACCGCGCCTCGCCGGACAACCGATAGTCGACGCTCGCCACGGCCAGGCCGCGCGACGCGAGGCGATCGAAGGCCGTCGTCCCCTCGTAGGCGGGCCCGGCCGACCGCCGGCTGCCCACCCGCCAGCCGCCGCCGTGCAGGAAGAGGACGACCGGCGGCGTGGCGGCGTCGGGCAGGTACAGATCCACGTCCATCATGCGCCGGGCCAGTCGAAGTCCGGCATGAACCGCATGTTGTGCGACTCCGCGGCCGCGCGCATCTGCGGGAACGGCGGGATGAACGGCGGCGACTGCGTGTCGATGCCGTCCGCGCGCGTACCCATCATCTGGAAGAACCGCTCGAACCCGCCGCTGGCCACGCCGAGGATCCGGGCCGCCGACTCGACCCGGTACGCGTGCGCCGCCCCGGCCGGCACGAACCCGAAGTCGCCCTCGCTGAGCAGCCGGGACGTCTTCTCGCCGTCCGGCAGCTGCACGTAGACCCGGACCTTGCCCTCGACCACGTAGAACGTCTCGTGGGTGTCGTCGTGCGCGTGGGTCGGGATGATGTCGCCGGCCGGGCAGGTGGCGGTGAACATGCCGAACTGGCCGCCGGTCTCGTCGGCGCTCAGCAGGACGGTGAAGGTGTCGGCGAAGACCTTCGCGTGCTCGCCCTCGCCGTTGCGCAGGAAATAGGGCACCGGCGTGCCGGGCAACACCCCGTCGAAACTCATGCTGTGCTCCTGTCGGAGAGTCGGGCGACCAGATCCTTCTTGGATACCTTGCCGATCGGCGACAGCGGGAGGCTGTCCAGCACCTCCAGCCGTTCCGGGAGCTTGAACGCGGCGATCTCGTGGGTGCGCAGGAACGCCACGAGCTCCGC
>NZ_JBFAZH010000620.1:0-4745 GCF_040681735.1 Actinoplanes sp. NPDC051633
ATGAAAGAAATGAGATTTATTATGTGGATTATTCAATCAATATGATGTCTAATATTCTTTGTCATTTATGGTATTTAAGGTTAGGAGAAGAACATGCCCGTGCGGGAGCCGCGGCTGCCTGGAGGCGGTCGCGTCGGCGTCGGCGGTCGGCCGGCGATACGCGGAGATGTCCGGCACCGCGGACGCCACCGCCTACGACGTGGCGGCCCGTGCCGCCGCCGGTGAGCCGCTGGCCACGGCGGTCTGGACGGACGCGGTCGAGGCGCTGGCCGACGGGCTGCTGACCGCGCAGGCGCTCTACGACGCCGGCATCGTGGTGCTCGGTGGCGGGCTGGCCGAGGCCGGCGAGGCTCTGCTCGTACCCCTGCGATCCGCGCTGGACCAGCGCATCACCTTTCACCGCATCCCCCGGCTGGTCCGCGCCGAGCTCGGCGACACGGCGGGCTGCCTGGGCGCGGCGTTGCTGGCGCTGGACCTGCTCGGCCGGAGGGCCGCATGACCCGGGTCCGAGGACGGATCGTCCGGCCCGGAGCGGTGATCACCGGCCATCTGGAGGTCGACGGGCCGGTCATCCTGGAGGTCGCCGAGAGCCTGCACGAGGAGTCCGACTTCGTCGTACCGGGCTTCGTCGACCTGCATTGCCACGGCGGCGGCGGGCACACGTTCACCACCGGCGAGGCCGGCAGTGCGGAGCGGGCGGCCGCCTTCCACCTCGCGCACGGCACCACCACCCTGCTGGCCGGCCTGGTCAGCTCGCCGTTCGAGCTGATGCGGGCCGCCGTCGAAGCCTTCCGCCCGCTCGTGGAGGAGGGCGTGCTCGGCGGGCTGCACTTCGAGGGGCCGTATCTGTCGGCGGCCCGGTGCGGCGCGCAGAACCCGGTCTTCCTGCGCGATCCGGTGCCCGACGAGCTGCGCGTCCTGGCCGGCGACGGCGTGACGCGGATGATGACCATCGCGCCCGAGCTGCCCGGCGCGATCGAGGCGATCTCGCTGCTCGCCGGCGCAGGCGTCGTGGCGGCCGTCGGGCACACCGACGCCACCTATGAGCAGACCCTCGCCGGGATCGAGGCCGGCGCGACCGTCGCCACCCACCTGTGCAACGGCATGCGGCCGATCCACCATCGCGAGCCCGGCCCGGTGACCGCCGCGCTGGCCACCCCGCCGGTCGTCTGCGAGCTGATCGCCGACGGGATCCACCTGCACGACGGGATGCTGGCCTTCGCCGCCCGCGCCGCCGGGCCGCACCGCTCCGCGTTGATCACCGATGCGATCGACGCCGCCGGGATGCCCGACGGCGACTACGAGCTGGGCGGTCAGACGGTGACCGTGGCGGACCGCGTCGCGCGCATCGCGACCGGCTCGATCGCGGGCAGCACACTCACCATGGACGCCGCGCTGCGCAGGGCGGTCGGTGCCGGGATTCCGATCGAGGACGCGTGCCTGATGGCCGCCACCACGCCGGCCAGGGTGCTGGGCCTCGCCGATCAGACCGGCGCGCTGGAGGCCGGCCTGCGCGCCGACCTGGTCGTGCTCAGCTCTTCGTTGCAGGTGAAGCGGGTGATGCGCGCCGGACGCTGGGTGGTTTGATCGAGTCCCACGGCACTCTGGTGAGGATCCGTGCCAGCACGAGGCCGATGAACAGCCCGGCGATCGAGTCGGTGATCCAGTGCCAGCCCAGGTACGTGGTCGTGCAGATGACGATCACCGGCGGCAGCACCCGCAGCGCGAGCAGCAGGCGGTGGTTCACCTCGCCCAGCAGCATCCCGAGCAGCAGCGCGAAGGCCGCGTACCACAGCACCGTGTTGGCGACGTGGCCCGACGGGTAGCTCATCCCGAGGCTGCCGGTCGCCGCCGGGTTGAAGAGCACCTCGCGGTCCGGGCCGATGAACGCGGGCGCCGCCCGGTCGAAGACGATCTTCATCGGTCCGACCGTGAGATAGAGCAACGCCACGGTCGCCACGAAGATCAGGACCGGCCGGATCGTCCGGCGACGCCACACCGCCAGCGCGGTCAGGGCGGCGCCGATCGGCATGAGGAACCAGCCGCCCTGACCGAGGCTGTTGAGCACCCGCGCGGTCCAGTAGGCGACCGGCGGCCGGTGTGCCGCCGACCAGTCCGCCACGGCGAGGTCCACGCCGAGCAGGTGTCCCTGCCACAGCAGCAGCGTCAGCAGCACGAACGCCCCCACGAAGAGGGCGTCGGGCCACCAGCTGCGAGGTCGGGTCACGCGACCAAAATACCTACAGCGCGCTCTTCAGCTTCTGCAGGAGCAGATCCGCCCGGACGCCGGAGTTGGGGCAGCCGCCGAAGTGGTGCAGCGCGACGACCCGGTTGGTCCTGCGGGACAGCACCGGAGATCCGGACGAGCCGCCCTCGGTGTCGCAGAAGTACGAGACGTCCGACTGGGCCGCGTACCCGTCGTAGGCCGGGTTGTCGACCGCGCAGTTGCCCGCCCGGTCGCCCGCCGCGCCCGCGATCCGGGTGGGGTCGCCGGCCGGGTGTTGCGGGACGTAGAGCTGCGTTCCCTTGGCCGGGCGCGTGGCGTCCAGCTCGAGGTGGCCGAACTTCTGCACGGACGCGAAGTTGTCCAGCGTGAACAGCGTGTAGTCGTAGTCGCGGTTGGTGGCCAGCACCTTGTCGCCCCAGACCTTGGTCGGCTGGTACGTGTCGTACCCGCCGCAGGTCGCGCACTGGTAGTTGAACCAGACCTCGGTGTCGTAGGCCGCCCCGGAGTCGCTGAAGCAGTGGTTGTTGGTCAGCATCCGGTTCTTCGCGCCGACCCGCCACGCGGTGCACAGCTCGGTGCCGTCGATCAGCAGCCGGGCCACCGCCTTGGAGCGGGTGTAGGCCATCGGGTCCTTCGTGCGGTAGCAGACCGCGTCGGCCGAGGTGTCGGCCCCGCAGACCGACTCCTCACGCCCGGTGCGGCCGGGCGCGCTGAGCGACTCCTCCGGCACACCTTTCTGTTCGGTACGCGAGAAGCCACGCGCCACCTGGTCCACGTTGACGCCGAGCTTGCCGAGCAGCGCCCGCGTGCCCAGCGGGTCGACGCCGCGGTGCACCTCGAGGACGGCGGTGTCACCGGTCACCGACATCGCCCACCGGCCGTGGCCCTGCTCGAGGAGCTTCGGCGCGTCGTAGCGGTAGCTCTCGGTGCCGGCCGGGTTGGACACGGTCACGTAGTCGCCGGGGAGCATCGTCATGCGGTCGAAGTGCAGCTTCACGTACGAGGCGCCCGGGTATCGGAAGGTCTCCTTCTGCGGGCCGCTCCCGTACCCGAGAAGTCTGCTCACCTCGAGCAGCTCGCCGACCTTCTGCCTGCCCTTTCGGGCGGCCTCCTGGGCCGACTCCTCGACGATCCTGCGGTTCTTCGCCCGCACTCGCTCGGCGACCTTCACGGGAGCCTCGGCGCCCGCCGGCCCCGTCGGCCCCGCATCGGTGGCCTGCTCGGGCGCGGTCGCAGCCGCCGCACCCTGGCCGGAGAGAGCGACGGAGGTACGCGCCACGCCCGGCGCATCCTGCCAGGTTCCGACCGGCTTGTTCTCGCCCGCGTCCGACTGCCGCCACGCGACGACGCCGGCCGACCCGGCCAGAACGAGGGCGGCACAGGCCCCGACGACGATGCCCTTGCGTCGCATGCTGCTCCCGAAACTCTTGAAAGGCACAAAAAGGCCAATACGGCGATCTGGCAAGTTGTGTAACGAGCCACCTGCGGCAGCGACGCGCGCCGGAGTGCGTGCACACTGGGTCCGTGCGCATCACGTCCGCCGTTGTCGACCCCGCTCTGCTGGAGCTCCCGTGGGGGATCCCGCTCGAGGAGTGGCCGGCCGATCACCTGGTCGCCCTGCCCCAGGGCATCTCGCGGCACATCGTCCGGTTCGTCAAGATGAACGACGTCGTCTACGCGCTGAAGGAGACCCGGGAACGCATCGCGGAGAAGGAGTACGACCTGCTCCGCGCGCTGGAGCGGATCGACTTCCCGGCGGTCGAGGCGGTCGCCATCGTGACCGACCGGGTGACCGACGCCGGCGAGCCGCTGGAGACCGTGCTGATCACCCGGCACCTGCAGTTCTCGCTGCCCTACCGCGCGTTGTTCTCGCACGTGCTGCGGCCGGAGACGATGAACCGGCTGCTCGACGCGCTGGCCGCGCTCATCGTCCGGATGCACCTGACCGGCTTCAGCTGGGGCGACTGCTCGTTGTCCAACACGCTGTTCCGCCGCGACGCGGGCGCCTTCGCGGCGTACCTGGTCGACGCGGAGACCGGCAACCTCTACCCGAAGCTGTCCGAGGGCCAGCGCAGCGAGGACATCGAGATCCTGCGGCTCAACATCTTCGGCGAGTGCCTCGACCTGCAGGCCGCGGAGCTGCTGCACGAGGCGATCGACCCGGAGTCGGTGGTGGACGACATCGTGGCCCGATACGAGCGGCTGTGGCACGAGGTCACCTACGAGCAGGAGGTGCCGAGGGACGCCCGGCACGACATCGAGGGCCGCATCCGGCGGCTGAACGACCTGGGCTTCGACGTGGCCGAGGTGGCGATGTCGACTGTGGACGGCGGGTACCGGGTGCGGCCCAAGGTGGTCGACGCGGGCTATCACACCCGGCGCCTGCTGCGCCTGACCGGCCTGGACGCCGAGGAGAACCAGGCCCGGCAGCTGCTCAACGACCTGGACGCGTACCGGGCGGAGAGCTCGCTGACCGACGAACAGCAGGCGGCGCATCGCTGGCTGACGGAGGTCTTCG
>NZ_JBFAZH010000621.1:0-4734 GCF_040681735.1 Actinoplanes sp. NPDC051633
ACTTCCGCCCGGGACGGCCCGACCTGACGCTGTTCCCGCGCGCCGCCTGGGCCCGGGCCGGCCGGGCGGCCCTGCGATCGATGCCGACGAGCGATTTCGCGTACGCCGATCCGCGTGGTCTCCCGCGCCTGCGCCGCTGCCTGGCCGACTACCTGGCCCGCGTCCGCGGCGTCAGCGCCGAACCCGCCCACGTGATGATCTGCGCGGGTTTCTCCCACGCCTTCGACCTGATCCTCGACGTGCTGACGGCCCGCTTCGCGGTCGAGGATCCGGGGTACGCAGGCCCGCGCCGGCAACTCGCCGACCACGGTGTGCCCTTCGATCGGGTGCCGGTCGACGGCGACGGGCTGGACGTCGCGGCGTTGCGCCGGAGCGCGGCCCGGGCGGTCCACGTGACGCCGGCACACCAGAGTCCCACCGGCGTCGTGCTGTCCCCACGCCGCCGGCACGAGCTGATCGGGTGGGCGCGCGAGGTCGGCGGGTACATCGTGGAGGACGACTACGACGCCGAATACCGGTACGACCGCCGCCCGGTCGGTGCGCTGCAGGGCCTCGCGCCGGACCGGGTCATCTACTGTGGAACGACGTCCAAGACCCTGGCGTCCGGCGTGCGCCTCGGCTGGATGGTCGTCCCGCCGCCGCTGATCGAGCCGATGGTGGCCCGGCGGCACCTCACCGACGGGTCGACCGCGACCTGCTGCAGGCGACGTTCGCGGCGTTCCTCGACGGCGGCGACCTGGACCGGCACCTGCGGCACACGCGTCGTGTCTATCGGGAGCGGCGTGACGCGGTGCTGGCGGCGCTCGGCCGGTGGATGCCGGACGCGACGCCGATGGGCGTGTCGGCCGGGCAGAACGTGCTGGTGATGCTGCCGGCCGGCGCGGACGAGGAGGCGGTGGTCCGGCGGGCCCTGGACGTCGGGGTGCGGGTGTACCCCCTCGCCGGCTTCCTGTGGACGGCCGACGAAAACCGTCGTACCCGGCGCGTACATTCCGACCCGCCCAGCGCAGGGGTGGGGGAGGCGGCGGGGCGCGGCCGGCCCGGTTTGATCTTGGGCTACGGCAGTGTCCCGGCCGACCGCTCGCGGTACGGGATCCGGCAACTGAGCCGCTGCATCGCCGACCGGTGAGCCGCGACAGGGGTAGTGCTGGTACCTCTCTCGCCGGTCGCGGGCGGCCTAACGTCGAGGACATGACTGAGGAACTGGTTCTCAACAACGGAGTCACGATGCCCGCGCTCGGGCTCGGGGTCTTCCAGAGCCCGCCCGAGGAGACCGCCGCGGCGGTCGAGACGGCGCTGAACGTAGGGTACCGGCAGATCGACACCGCCGCCGCCTACGGCAACGAGCGGCAGGTGGGCGAGGGCATCCGCCGGTCCGGCCTCGGTCGCGACGAGGTGTTCATCGAGACCAAGGTGTGGGTCAGCGATTACGGGTACGACCAGACGCTGCACGCCTTCGAGAAGGCGACCCGCAAGCTCGGCGTCGACCGGATCGACCTGTTCATCCTGCACCAGCCGGCCCCGGACCGGTTCGACCGGACGGTCGCCGCGTACCAGGCTCTGGAGAAGCTCCTGGCCGACGGCGCGGTGCGGGCGATCGGCGTCAGCAACTTCATGCGCCACCACCTCACCGACCTGCTGGCGCGCACCGAGGTCGTGCCGGCGGTGA
Organism: Actinoplanes sp. NPDC051633; assembly: GCF_040681735.1. Lineage (NCBI taxonomy): Bacteria > Bacillati > Actinomycetota > Actinomycetes > Micromonosporales > Micromonosporaceae > Actinoplanes > Actinoplanes sp. NPDC051633. Next base: position 1,670 of record NZ_JBFAZH010000621.1, read on the forward strand.
ACCAGATCGAGCTGCACCCGTACTTCACCCAGCCGGACGTGCAGAAGGCGGACGCCGAGCACGGCATCCTGACGCAGGCGTGGTCGCCCATCGGCGGCATCACGTTCTACCCGGGCTGGGGCGAGAAGCGGAAGAACGTCCTGGAGGACCCGGCGATCGCCGAGATCGCGGCCGGGCACGGCAGGACGCCGGCCCAGGTGATGCTGCGCTGGCAGCTGCAGAGGGGCCGCTCGGCGATTCCGAAGTCGACCAACCCGGGCCGCATCAGGGAGAACTTCGACGTCTTCGACTTCGACCTGACCGAGCATCAGCTGGCCACATTGGACGCTCTGGACACCGGCGTACGCAACGGCCCGGACCCCGACGTCCCGCGCCCGGAGATGTTCGACCGGGCGGTCCCGGAGGAGTGATAGCCAGTTACCACCTGAGGGGGTAACTTCGTGAGATAGTCCACGGAGATGGCGGTGAGGACCGGCGATGCCACACACCACCCACGATCGCCGGCGCATCACCGACTGGCTCGAGTCGCGCGGAGCGATGGACATTCCCCATCCCGGAGGAACCCTGTTCGACCATCTGAACCGGGTGGCGGACCGCATGCACCGGCTGGGCCTGGCGCCGCACGTTCAGGCCGCGGGCCGGACGCACGCGGCATACGGTACGGACGGGTTCGACGTGACGTTGCTCGATCTCGGCCAACGGGCCACCCTGCGGGATCTGGTCGGTGTGCAGGCGGAAGAGCTGGTGTACCTCTACGGATCATGCGACCGGTCCCGGACGTGGACGGCCCTCCCGCACGCCAGGACGGTGTGGGACCGGTTCACCGGCGGCGTGCAGGCGCCGTCCACAGCCGTGCTGCGGGCGCTCGTGGACCTGACGATCCTCAACGAGCTCGACGTGGTGGAGCACTCCCCCGCCGTCGCGGCGGCACACGGTGCGGGCCTGCGCCAGCTGTTCGGTTCCTGGCTCCCGCTCTGCTCTCCGGAGGTCGGGTCTCTTGTTACCGGCTGGATCGGTAACGCAGTAGAGTCCTGAAATGCGTGTCGAGCGGGTGGGAGCCGACGAGCTCGCCTTTCGGTGGTTCGGTGGCCGTGTGTCCCTCGACTTCACCGCCACGGTCGGCGAGCGATGGCGGGGCCGCTTCGAACGGCTGCGGGCGCCCGATGACCTGGCACGGTGGTTCGTCGAGGCGGGGATCCACCCGGATGCCGTTCCGGTGAGCTACGCCCGTATGCGGCAAGCGCGCTACCTCCGGGAAGCCCTCTACCGCCTGTTCCGGTCCACGCTCGATGCCACCTCGCCGGATCCCACGGACATCGGGGAGGTCAACCGGTGGGCCACCCGGTCGGCACCGGGTGCTGCCCTCGGCTTCGACCGGGGAACGTTCACCGTCCATCAGCCGGCCCTGGACGCCGCGATGCTCCTGGCGGCGATCGCGCGGGACGGGGTCGACCTCCTCACCGGGCCGTCGGCCGGCCGCATCAAGGAGTGCGGACGCGACGACTGCGCCCTGCTGTTCCTGGACGAGAGTCGCGCCGGCGTACGCCGGTGGTGTTCGATGAGCGCCTGCGGCGCGCGCAGCAAGATGTCCGCCTACCGCAGCCGACAGAGCTTCGCTTGATGAGGTACGAGAAGACGCGGGCCGAACGGGAGCGGTGAGCATGAGCACGGAGAAGGTCAAGGCGCGGTTCGAGGTGCTGGACGAGCGGTTCCGTACGGTCAACGGAGACGAATGGATCGAGCGGCCGTTCAGCGACGGGCGCTGGACCGAAGGGCCGGCGTACTTCCCGGCCGGCCGGTACCTCGTCTTCAGCGACATTCCCAACAACCGCCTGCTCCGCTGGGACGAGACCACGGGCGCCGTCAGCACGTTCGGTCAGCCGTCCGACTACGCCAACGGCCACACGGTCGACCGGCTCGGCCGGCTGGTCAGTTGCGAACAAGGGACGCGGCGGGTGACCCGCACCGAGCACGAGGGATCGGTGACCGTGCTCGCCGATGGGTACCTCGGCGGACGGCTCAACAGCCCGAACGACGTGGTCGAACACTCGGACGGCAGCATCTGGTTCACCGACCCCAGCTACGGCATCGACAGCGACTACGAAGGCTGCCGGGCACCCTCCGAACAGGACGGGTGCCACGTCTACCGGATCGATCCGAGCGGTGATGTGCAGAGGGTCGCGGACGACTTCGAACGGCCCAACGGCCTGGCCTTCAGCGCCGACGAGACGACGCTCTACATCGCCGACAGCCGGCGCCATCACATCCGCCGGTTCACCGTCACCGACGGTGGCGGGCTCGGCGGGGGAGAGGTGTTCGTCACCTGTGACGCCGGAACCTTCGACGGCGTGCGCCTGGACGCGGACGGCCGGATCTGGGCCGCGACCCACGAGGGACTGCACTGCTTCGCGCCGGACGGCACGCTGATCGGCAAACTCCACGTCCCGGAGATCACGTCCAACCTGACCTTCGGCGGACTGCGCCGCAACCACCTGTTCATCACCGCGTCGTCCTCGCTCTACACCCTGCGGGTCAACATCAACGGCGCCGCGTACCCGTCCTGACCCTCGCGGTATCTCCTCATGAGACGGACAGGGGGTCTCGACCGGCTTCAGACGGTGAGCAGCACCTTGGTGGCGGTGCGCTGGTCCATGGCCCGATAGCCCTCTGCCGCCCGGTCGAGCGGCAGAGTCAGGTCGAAGACCTTGCCGGGATTGATCTTGCGGTCCCAGATGAGCTGGATCAGCTCGGGCAGGAACTGCCGGACCGGGGCGGGACCGCCGTGGATGTGTACGCCCGCCATGAACAGCTCGTCACCGGGGATCGCGACGTCGTGGGAGACACCCACGAAGCCCACGTGACCGCCGGGACGGGTCGAGTGGATGGCCTGCATCATGGCTTCCTGGGTGCCAACCGCCTCGATGACGCTGTGCGCGCCCAGGCCGCCGGTCAGCTCCTTGACCTTCTCGACACCCGCGTCGCCGCGTTCGGTGACGATGTCGGTGGCGCCGAACTCCCGCGCGAGAGCCTGCCGGTCGGCGTGGCGACTGACCGCGATGATGCGT
>NZ_JBFAZH010000622.1:0-4720 GCF_040681735.1 Actinoplanes sp. NPDC051633
GCCGCCGCCCCGCCCTTACTCCACCCGCGCGCCGCCGCCCCCGGCATGGGGGGCCGTTTTCGACAGGGGCGCCGAGCCGTTGTAGTCCCCGACCGGCTCCCGGGCGCGGGTCACCGCGGCGGTGACCGTCGGCGGGGTGGTGTCCTCGACCGGCGGCGCGACGATGGTGAACATCGCCATCTGCTCGGCCGAGGTGTTGCCGGCGTTGTCCGTTGCCCGGTAGTGCACCATGTGCGATCCGACGCCGCTGACCACGACCGGCGCGGTGTACGCCCGGAAGGCGCCGCCGTCCACGTTGTACTCGATCCCGGCCACGCCGGAGTCGTCGTCGGTCGCGGTCAGCGTGACGGTGGCCGTGCCGATGTAGTTCCCGTTGGCGTCCTTCTCCCCGGTCACCGTGGCGGTGACCACCGGGGGAGTGACGTCGGTGTCGCCGGCCTCCACCACGCGGAAGCTGACCGAGCCCACCGCGGAGGTGTTGCCCGCGTTGTCGGTGGCCCGGAACTGCACCGAGTGGTCACCGAGCTCGGTCACCGTGACCGGCGCGGTGTAGGGCACGAAGCCGGTGTCGTCGATCTCGTACTCGACTCCCGCGACACCGGAGCCGCTGTCGGACGCGGTCACCGTCACGGTGGCCGAGCCGACGTAGTCGCCGTCCGGGTTCTGCGTGCCGGACACCTGCCCGGTCACCGTCGGCGGCGTCTCGTCCTCCACGGGCCCACCGGTCACGGTGAACTCGCCGACCATCGTGCTGTGCCCCGGGATGGTGCAGAAGTAGCGGTAGCGGCCCGGGGTGAGGGTGACGGTCGCGGTGTGCCGGCCGTTGTTCGCGTCGAACGGGCTGGCCAGGATGTTCAGGGTGACGTCGTGGTTGTAGCCAGGGGTCGAGGTGTCGAAGGTCAGCGTGTGCGGCATGCCGATGGTGTTGCCGGTGGCCTCGCTGTTCTCCCAGACGATCGTCGTCTCGCCGGCCACCGCGGAGGTGGGCGCGGTCTTGTAGCGCGTGATGTCGCCGTCGGCGGTCCAGGTCAGGGTCTGCACCGCCGCCGCGGCCGGAGCCGCGACGACGATGCCGACCATCAGAACCAGGGCCGCGAGCGCGGCGCGGACTCGGTTGTTCACAGTGGGCGCACCCTAATGTTGCGGAACTCGATCAGATCGGCGTCGCCGTGGTTCTGCAGCCCGAGGAAGCCGCTGGCGAACTGCCGCAGGTCGGTCGGCGGATCCCCGGCCCGCGACGACTGCTTGCCGGGCGTGTTGTCGAACTCGTTGATCACCACGCCGTTGCGGATGATCGTGTAGTGCTGCCCGACGACCTTGAGCTCGTAGTTGTTCCACACGTTCTTCGCCGTCGGCCGCGCCTGGCTCAGCGGCACCGGGTCGAAGTTGTAGATGGAACCGGTCTTCTGCGGCTCGCCGGTCTCGCCGTCGTAGATCTGGATCTCGTGGCCGCAGTAGATGGCCACCCAGGCCTGCGAGGTTCGCGCCGAGCCGGTCTGCCCGCACGCCGGACGCTGCTCCACGGGCCGGCGCGGGTCCGGGAACCGGGCGAACATGCCGCTGTTGGCCCGTCCCGTGCCCGGGGCGATGTCCTTGAACTGCAGCCTCATCGAGAAGTCGCCGTACTCCTTGGCGGCGTACCAGAGCATCCCGAGCCCGCCGGCCGAGCGCAGTGACCCGTCGGGCTGGATCGAGAAGGAGCCGGACGGCGCCATCTCCCAGCCGCGCAGCGACTCCGCGGTGCCGTTGAAGATCGGCTCGTAGCCCTTGTGCCCCGGCCGCCCGATCGGCGAGGCCGCGGCCAGCCTGGTCAGCGTGCCGGCCTCGCGGCCGGTCAGCACGCCGGCGTCCTGTAGCTGCTTGGCCACCGTGGTGACGTGCCGGACGAAGCTGTCGTGGTCGGGCCACGTGCTCTCGTCGTCGATCAGGTCGTTGATCGTGCAGCCGCCGCCGGCCGCCCGGTTGGCCACACCGGTGTCGGTGTCACCGATGAAGACCGTGCCGCGGGAGTCCGGCACCGCGCAGCCCACGTTCACCTGGGTCTGCACCGTGGCGGTCTCGCCGTCGGCGTACGTGACGGTCAGCTTCGCGGTGAAGGTCCCGGTCCGGGTGTACCGGTGCTGCGGGTCGGCCTCGGTCGACGTGGTGCCGTCGCCGAAGTCCCAGCGCCAGGAGACGCCGCCCGACTTCGAGCCGGTGAACTGGTAGGTCAGCGGCTTGTCCTGCACGGCGGTCGCGGTCGCGGCCGGCGCCGGCGTGGCCGGTCCGCCCGTGTAGCTGACCTTCAGCATCTTCTGCGCCGGGTGCAGGCTGAAGAAGCCGCCGCCGTAGTCCAGCACGTAGAGTGCGCCGTCCGGGCCGAACTTGGCGTCCATCCAGCTCATCACCCGGTTGTCCGCGTTGCCGCCGGGGAAGATCGCCCGCAGCGACTCGGCGAACGGCGGCGGCGACTGTGTCGGCACTCCTGCCGGGTCAATGGTCACCGCGACCCGGTTCTGCGCGTTCGACTCGTCGCCGATGAACCACTTCTCGTCCCAGTACGCCGGCCAGGCCACGCCGCTGTTCGTGTCGACCTGGGAGCGGTGGTAGGTCGGGCCGGACATGATCGCCTGGCCACCGCCCCGCAGGTACGGCTGGGTGTAGGTGGCGTCGGCCGCGACGTAGGTCGGGATGCCCGAGCCGTCGGCGCGCGGCGGGAAGATCGGGCCGCCGCCGTCCGGCGAGTACCAGATCATGTTGTCGCGGGCCGGCGGGATGTCCACCAGGCCGGTGTTGCGCGGCGACTCGTTCTTCAGGTTGTTGCAGTCGTACCAGCCGGTGAGGACCGACGCGTCGGTGTTGCTGCGGTCGCGGTACGGCTGCCGGTTGCCCATGCAGTACGGCCAGCCCTGGTTGCCCGCCGACGTGATGATCGTGGCGGTCTCGTACTTCGCCGGGCCCAGCGTCGGGCTCGGCGAGCCGGCGTCCGGCCCGACCCAGCCGGCGGTCAGCCACTGGTGCACCGGGTCGATCTGCAGGCGGGCGATGTTGCGGACGCCCATCACGTAGATCTCGGGGCGCGTCTTCGGGTTGCCCGGCGGGAAGAGGTTGCCCTCGGGGATCGTGTACGTGCCGTCCGCCTCCGGATGGATGCGGATGATCTTGCCGGCCAGGTCGTTCGTGTTGCCCGAGGTGCGCCGGGCGTCCTGGAACGAGATGCCCGCGTACTCCTGCGTCCAGTTGTTGCCGGAGTAGCCCTGGGAGCCGCCGGACGAGTTGTTGTCGCCCGAGCCCACGTACAGGTTGCCCTTGTTGTCGAAGGCCATGCCGCCGCCGGCGTGGCAGCAGCTGTGGATCTGCACCGGGAACTGCAGGACGTCCTTGCGGGTGGACTGGTCGATGGTCCGGTTCGCCTTGTCGTAGGTGAACCGCGAGACGGTCCGCTGGCCGACCCGCTTCTCGCGGTCGATCGACTCGTGCGGCATCCAGTAGACGTAGAGCCAGTTGTTGGTCGCGAAGGCCGGGTCGGGCACGATGCCCAGCAGGCCCTCCTCGTTCTTCTGCAGCTCGTCGCCGCTGCCCCGGTTGCCCATCACCTCGAGCGTGGTGAGCAGCTTGACCATCTTGGTCTTCGGGTCGTAGCTGTGGATCGTGCCGCAGCCCTTGCCGACGTCCGGGTCGGTCCAGGGCACGATCGGGCCGCTCGGGCAGGCCGCCTTGCCGACGTAGAAGACGGTGCCGTCGGGGGCGATGGTCAGGCCGTGCGGCTCGCCGATCTGGTCGAGCTGGCCAGGCTGGTTGGGGGCGGTGACCCGCTCGGCCTTGTAGTTGGCGGCGATCGTCGCCTGGCAGTCGCCACGCACGGTCCCGGCGGTCCACTGCAGAGCGCCGGTGAGGTGCTTGCGGAACGCGTCCTCGCCGTAGCTGCCCTCGGTGTGGCCCATGCCGGTGTAGAAGGACCGGCCGCCCTGGTAGTCGCGGCACCACGAGATCGGGTGGAACGGCCCGTTGGCGCCCTGACCCGGGCTGTAGTGCCGCTCCTCGACCTGCGCCACGGTGTGCACGGCGCCGATCGGGTTGGGGTCCCAGTTGTACCAGCGGTCGGAGCGCTTCACCGTCAGAGGCAGGCCCTTGGTGGCGGGGTGCTGCCGGTCCAGGATGTCGACCACGGTCTCGGCGACCGCCGGCGGTTGCGGCGCGGTAGTCGCGCCGGTGAACAGCCGCAGGTCGGCGAGCTGGATGATCGGCTCGCCGGAGTTGGCGGTGACGTTCAGCCGGTAGTGCCGGTAGTCGCCCGGCGTGGCGACCTCGAAGCGCCGCGTCTGGAACCGCTCCGGGAAGGTCTGCCCGGTGCGGGTATCCACAGTGGTCCAGGTCTGGCCGTCGGCCGAGCCCTGCAGCTGCCAGTCCCGCGGATCGCGGCCGTCGAAGTCGTTGGCCGAGGTGAGCGCGTACCCGGTGACCCGCTTGGTGGCGCCCAGGTCGTACGCCGCCCAGCCGGTCGCCGAGAACACCAGCCACTTGGTGGACGGGTCGCCATCGGCGAGCTTGGCCGCGGTCTCGTTCGGCGGGTTCTGCCCGCTCGCGGTCACCGCGGAGACCGGCTCGGCGGCCGGCAGCGCGCCGACCGGGCGGGTGCCGATCAGCCAAGAGAGTTGAACCAATTAGACATCACAATCGATCGTGTCACAAACAAAACAATCACTTACAGACACTTGAAAGAAAATAAAAAAGTGAGAGG
>NZ_JBFAZH010000623.1:0-4716 GCF_040681735.1 Actinoplanes sp. NPDC051633
GCTCCGGGCCGGGCGACCCGGAGCTGATCACCGTGCTGGGCCGGCGACTGCTCGCGGCGGCCGACGTGGTGGTCGCCGACCGGCTGGTGCCCGGTCCGCTGCTGGGCGAGATGCGCCCGGACGCCGAGTTCGTGGACGCTGCCAAGATCCCGTACGGCCCGTCGGCGGCGCAGGAGGAGATCAACCGGATCCTGGTGGACCGGGCGCTCGCCGGGAAGTTCGTGGTGCGGCTCAAGGGCGGGGACCCGTACGTCTTCGGGCGCGGCGGCGAGGAGGCGATCGCCTGCGCCGAGGCGGGTGTCCCGGTGCGCGTCGTCCCCGGCGTGACCAGCGCCGTCGCGGCGCCCGCGCTGGCCGGCATCCCGGTGACGCATCGCGGCGTGGCGCACGAGTTCACGGTGGTCTCCGGGCACGTCGCGCCGGACAGCAAGGCGTCCCTGGTGGACTGGGCGGCGCTGGCCCGGATGCGCGGCACTGTGGTCGTACTCATGGGATTGAAGAACTTGCCGTTGATCGCCGAGGCGCTGATGAAGCACGGGCGGGACGAGGGCACCCCCGCCGCGATCGTGCAGGAGGGGTCGACCGAGGCCCAGCGCAGCCTGCGCAGCACGCTCGGATCGGTCGCCGCCGACGCCCTGGTGGCCGGCATCCGGCCGCCGGCCGTCGTAGTGATCGGAGAAGTAGCGGCGATCGTCGCTTGAGTTGCGTAATCGTGGGGTAACTCACCGGAATGGACAGCAGACCACACATGAGATTGGCCGGGGTCGTGCTGGACGCACCGGACGCGAACGAGCTGGCCGCCTTCTACCAGCGCCTCCTGGGCTGGCCGGCGGCACAGGACGAGCCCGGCTGGGTCAAGCTCAGCGCTCCGGACGGCTGCACCGCCCTTTCCTTCCAGACCGAGAGCCGATACGTACGACCGGTGTGGCCGCCCGGCGACGGCGACCCGCAGATGAGCGTGCACCTGGACATCGAGGTCGAGGATCTGGACGAGGCCGGCGGGCACGCCGAGAAGGCCGGCGCGACCCCGGCCGAGTTCCAGCCGCAGGAGGACGTCCGGGTCTACCTCGACCCGGCCGGCCACCCGTTCTGTTTCTTCCTCTGACCTCTACTTCAGCTCGTCGAGGAAGCTGTGGGCCCACGCGGCGACGTCGTGGCTGCGCAGATGCCGCTGCATGGTGCGCATCCGCCGCTTGAGGTCGGACGGCTCCGCCGCGATCGCCCGCAGCAGCGCGTCCTTGACGCCGTCGGGGTCGTGCGGGTTGCACAGGAACGCCTGCCGCAGCTCGGTCGCCGCCCCGGCGAACTCGCTGAGCACCAGCGCGCCGCCGCGGTCCGAGCGGCAGGCCACATACTCCTTGGCGACCAGGTTCATGCCGTCACGCAGCGGGGTGACCATCATGATGTCCGCGGCGGAGTAGAGCGCGGCCAGCTCGGTCTTGGGCATCGACTGGTGCAGGTAGTGCACGGCCGGCACACCGACCCGGCTGAACTCGCCGTTGATGCGGCCGACCTCGCGCTCGACCTTGACCCGCAGCGTCTGGTAGTGCTCGACGCGCTCCCGGCTCGGCGTCGCGACCTGCACCATCACCGCGTCGCCCACCTTGAGCTTGCCGTCGGCGAGCAGCTCGCGGAACGCCTTGAGCCGCAGCTCGATGCCCTTGGTGTAGTCGAGCCGGTCGACGCCCAGGATGATCGTCTCGGGATCGCCCAGCTCGGCCCGGATCTCCTTGGCCCGCGCCTGCACCTTGGGGTCGGCGGCCATGCGTTCCATGTCCTTGGTGTCGATGCTGATCGGGAACGCGCCGGCCTTCACCTTGCGCCCGTCCACCTGGATCGACTGGCCCTCGTAGCGCAGGCCGAGCAGGTGCCGGGCCAGCCGCACGAAGTTCTGCGCCGCCAGCCGCTGCTGGAAACCGACCAGGTCGGCGCCGAGCAGGCCGCGCAATATCTCGGCCCGGAACGGCATCTGCATGAACAACTCGATCGGCGGGAACGGGATGTGCAGGAAGAAGCCAATCTTCAGGTCGGGCCGCAGCTCGCGCAGCATGGCCGGCACCAGCTGCAGCTGGTAGTCCTGCACCCAGACGGTCGCGCCCTGGTCGGCCACCTCCGCGGCGGCCGCGGCGAACCGCTGGTTGACCACCCGGTACGCCTCACGCCAGCGCCGCTTGTACACCGGCGTCTCGACCGCGTCGTGGTACAGCGGCCAGATCGTCGCGTTGGACTGGCCCTCGTAGTAGCGCTCCAGCTCCTCCGCGCTCAGCGGCACCGGGTGGATCCGGATGCCCTCGAGCTCGAACGGCTCCGGCGCCTCACCATCCCCACCGGCCCAGCCGATCCAGGTGCCCCGATGCTCGGTGAGCACCGGGTGTAGCGCGGTGACCAGACCGCCCGGGCTGGGTCGCCACTGCCGCTCGCCGTCATCATTGATGACTTCGTCGACGGGCAGGCGGTTGGCGACGACGACAAAGGAACTTCGTTCGGCCACGCTGAGTGCACCTCCGGGTCGTTGCTAGTTCCCACCGACGAGCCTACTGTGCGTAGCCGCGCGCGGGGCGCCTCGTCCTGGCGTACGAATGGCATCCTGGGTCGGTGGACCTGTCCGATGATCTTCCCCCGCCGCGGCGCCCACTGTTCTTTCCTGTGGTCATTGCCACGACCTTCCTGAGCATCATCGGCATGTCCGTCGGCCTCCTCCTCGGCGCCGAGCGCGACCGGTCCTCGGCCGACCCGACCCCGCAGGACACCACGCCGACCACCGCGACACGGACCCCGGCGACGTCGCCCCCGCCGAGCGGATCGCTCTGCCGTGACGAGACCCAGGCCGCCGCTCGGCGCGCCGGCGCCCCGGGACCGCTGGTCCGGGTGCTGCGGCTGCGCACGAAGACTTCCGAGGTGTACATCTGCCGTGATCCGGCCGGCGCTCTCTATTACCACGCCAACAGCGACGAAAACTCCTGGATCGAGGGCGAGACGGCGCTGTTTCTCACCGGCGTGACCGGAGAGGGCGACCACTACGAGGTCACCGCGACCGACGGCACGACCTTCTCGGTGACCGCCAAGCGCCTGCTGATCGTGCACACGGACGGCTCCAAGGAGCCCCAGCCCGCCGTGCGGTAGGAATCCCGGCAGGGAATCAGGGGGAGGGTCGCCGGGGTTGTACGTAGGCGTGCCTGGGAGTATGAGGGCGCATTCATCGGCACCGCAATCAACGACACGGAGGTAGGCCGCACCGTGGCCCAGTTCATCTACACGCTGGAGAAGGCGCGCAAGGCGCACGGCGACAAGGTCGTGCTCGACGACGTGACGCTGAACTTCCTGCCGGGCGTCAAGATCGGTGTGGTCGGGCCGAACGGCGCCGGTAAGTCCAGCCTGCTCAGGATCATGGCGGGCGTCGACACCGTGAGCAACGGCGAGGCGCGGCTGATGCCGGGCTACACCGTCGGCATGCTCGCGCAGGAGCCGCCGCTCAACGACGCGAAGACCGTCCTCGGCAACATCGAGGAGGCCGTCGCGGAGACCAAGGCCAAGCTGGAGCGGTTCAACAAGATCGCCGAGCAGATGGCCACCGACTACACCGACGAGCTGATGGAGGAGATGGGCAAGCTGCAGGAGGAGCTGGACCACGCGAACGCGTGGGACGTCGACTCCCAGCTCGAGCTCGCGATGGACGCCCTGCGGTGCCCGCCGCCGGATGCCGACGTCACCCAGCTCTCCGGTGGTGAGCGCCGCCGCGTCGCGCTGTGCAAGCTGCTGCTCCAGGCGCCCGACCTGCTGCTGCTCGACGAGCCCACCAACCACCTGGACGCCGAGAGCGTGTCCTGGCTGGAGCAGCACCTGGCCAAGTACGCCGGCACGGTCATCGCGATCACCCACGACCGGTACTTCCTGGACAACGTGGCCACCTGGATCCTCGAGCTGGACCGCGGCCGCACGTTCCCGTACGAGGGCAACTACTCCACCTACCTGGACAAGAAGGCGGCCCGCCTGCAGATGCAGGGCCGCAAGGACCAGAAGCTGCAGAAGCGCCTCACCGAGGAGCTCGAGTGGGTCCGGTCCAACGCGAAGGCCCGGCAGACCAAGTCCAAGGCGCGCCTCGACCGCTACGACGAGATGGCCAACGAGGCGGAGAAGACCCGCAAGCTGGACTTCGAGGAGATCCAGATCCCACCGGGCCCCCGCCTGGGCAACACCGTCATCGAGTCGAAGGACCTGGTCAAGGGCTTCGACGGCCGGGTCCTGATCGACCACCTGTCGTTCTCGCTGCCGCGCAACGGCATCGTCGGCATCATCGGCCCGAACGGCGTGGGCAAGACCACCCTGTTCAAGACCATCGTCGGGCTGGAGAAGCCGGACGCGGGGTCGGTACGGATCGGTGAGACGGTCAAGCTGTCCTACGTGGACCAGAACCGGTCCGGGCTGGACGGGTCCAAGACGGTGTGGGAGGTCGTCTCGGACGGGCTCGACTACCTCATGGTCGGCAAGGTCGAGATGCCGTCCCGGGCCTACGTCGCGGCCTTCGGCTTCAAGGGCCCCGACCAGCAGAAGCCGGTCAAGGTGCTCTCCGGCGGCGAGCGCAACCGGCTCAACCTCGCGATGACGCTGAAGATCGGCGGCAACGTGATCCTGCTCGACGAGCCGACCAACGACCTGGACGTGGAGACGCTCTCCAGCCTGGAGAACGCGCTGCTCGAGTTCCCGGGCTGCGCCGTG
>NZ_JBFAZH010000624.1:0-4706 GCF_040681735.1 Actinoplanes sp. NPDC051633
TATATCATAACTGTTCTAAAAAAAAAAGAACATTTGTTAAAAGAAATTAGAACAAAATGAGTGAAAAATTAGAACAAACAAATTCCTTATAAACCTTATCATCTCAATGCGACCCTCTACGCCACCCTGGGCCGGATCTCGAAGCCCGAGGTCAACGTGATCACCGTCGAGGACCCGGTCGAGTACCGCCTGCGCGGCATCAACCAGGTGCAGGTCAACACCAAGGCCGGCCTGACCTTCGCCGCCGTGCTGCCGGCCATCCTGCGGTCCGACCCCGACGTCGTGCTGATCGGTGAGATCCGGGACGGCAACACCGCGCAGATCGCGGTCGAGGCCTCGCTGACCGGTCACCTCGTGCTCTCCACGCTGCACACCAACGACGCGCCCGGCGCGGTCACCCGTCTCACCGAGATGGGCATCGAGCCGTTCCTGGTCGGCTCGTCGCTGGACTGCGTGCTGGCCCAGCGGCTGGCGCGGCGGCTCTGCGACTGGTGCAAGGAGGCGTACGCGCCGACCGAGGAGGAGTTGGTCGGCGCGCGGTGGCCGTACCAGGACCTGAAGGTGCCGGACCTGCTCTATCGCCCGGTCGGCTGCCGCAACTGCGCCAACACCGGGTACCGCGGCCGGATCGCGCTGCACGAGGTGATGCCGGTGTCGCCGGAGATCGAGTCGCTGACCATCCGCCGCGCGTCGTCCAACGAGATCCGCGAGGTGGCGATCAGCCAGGGCATGTACGACCTGCGCGCGGACGGCCTGGCCAAGGCGGTCGGCGGGCTGACCAGCGTACGAGAGGTCTCCCGCGTCGCAATCTGAGCACGTTACCGGCTCTGCGCGATGTGCGGGCAAAAACGGCGGAATAGCTCCTAAAGGCGCGCCTCACGATGCCGAATGAGGGGGGCGTCAAAACCCGCGAGAGAAAAGTCGGTGCCAGATGACCGTGCAGTATGGGCTCGACCACGACGTGCCGCAGCAGACGGCGCCGGTGGAGGCGTCCGGGCAGACCCCGGAAGGCCTCGCCGTGCTCGACCAGATGCTGATCACGCTCGTCGAGTCACGCGGTTCCGACCTGCACCTGACCGTGGGCTCCCCGCCCATGATCCGCGTCGACGGCAGCCTGCGCCCCCTTCCCGGGTACGGCAAGCTCAACTCGGCGGACACGGCGCTGCTGGCCCGCGCCGCGGTGAAGCCCGAGCAGTGGGAAGTCTTCCAGCGCGACAACGAGATGGACTTCGCGCACAGCATCACCGGCGTCTCGCGCTTCCGCGGCAACCTGTACGTGCAGCGCAACTCGTGCGGCGCGGTCTTCCGGGCGATCCCGCACAAGATCAAGCCGCTGGACGAGCTGGGCATGCCCGACTCGGTCGCGCGCTTCGCCCACCTGCCGCGTGGCCTGGTGCTGGTAACCGGCCCGACCGGCTCCGGCAAGACCACCACGCTCGCCTCGGTGCTCGACCTGGCCAACCGCAGCCGCGCCGCGCACATCATCACCATCGAGGACCCGATCGAGTTCCTCCACCCGCACAAGCGCAGCGTGGTCAACCAGCGCGAGGTGGGCACCGACACGGAGACCTTCGCGCAGGCGCTCAAGCACGCCCTGCGCCAGGACCCCGACATCATCCTGGTCGGTGAGCTCCGCGACCTCGAGACCACGGCGACCGCGCTGACCGCGGCCGAGACCGGTCACCTGGTGCTCGCGACGCTGCACACGCAGAGCGCCACGCAGACCATCGACCGCGTCATCGACATCTTCCCGCCGCACCAGCAGCTGCAGATCCGCGCCCAGCTCGCGGCCAGCCTCCAGGGCGTGGTCACGCAGGCGCTGGCGCCGAAGGCGGACGGCAAGGGCCGGGTCGTGGTCAGCGAGATCCTGACCGCCACGCCGGCCATCCGCAGCCTGATCCGCGAGGGCAAGTCGCATCAGATCCCCTCGTTCATGCAGGCCGGCGGCAACGAGGGCATGTTGGCCTTCGACCAGCACCTGGCCGAGAAGGTCCGCGAGGGGCAGGTCACCATGCAGACCGCCCTGGAGATCTGCCACTCGGCCGAAGAGCTCAAGCGCCTCATCGGACGGATGTGATCCCACCGTGGCCGTGACCAAGACCTTCCACTACAACAGCATCGACTCGACCGGCCGGAAGTCGAAGGGCACGGTCGAGGCGGCGAACGAGTCCGCGGCCATGCACATGCTCAAGCAGCGTGGCGAGGTGCCGCTCGAGCTGACCGCGGCCGGCCAGGGCCTCAACATGGACCTGAAGATCCCCGGCCTGGGCAACCGCACCAAGCTCAAGGACCTGGCGGTCTTCGCCCGGCAGTTCGCCACCATGACGTCCTCGGGCATGTCGCTGCTGCGCTCGCTCTCGATCCTCGAGGAGCAGACGTCGGCGCCGGCCTTGAAGACGGCGGTGGGCGAGGTACGCACGGACGTGGCCGGCGGTGTCTCGCTGTCCTCGGCGATGGGCAAGCACGACAAGCAGTTCCCCCGCCTGATGGTCGCGATGATCCGGGCCGGCGAGGCGGGCGGCATGATCGACCGCGCCCTGGAGCAGGTCGCGGACAGCCTGGAGAAGGACGCCGCACTGCGCGGCAAGATCAAGAGCGCGCTGACCTACCCGGCGATCGTGCTCAGCTTCACCTTCATCCTGATCGCCGGCGTGCTGATCTTCATCGTCCCGATCTTCGAGGCGATGTTCAAAAGCCTGGGCGGCGAGCTGCCCGGCATCACGCAGTTCCTGGTGGACACCAGCCACAACATGTGGTGGATCGGGCCACTGTTCCTGATCGTCACGATCGGCGGCAGCACGGTCTTCCGCCGCCGGCTGCGCCAGAGCCAGGACCTACGCCTGCGCTACGACCAGTTCAAGCTCAAGATGCCGGTCTTCGGCGTGCTCTTCCGCAAGCTCGCGATGAGCCGCTTCTCGCGCAACCTGGGCCTGCTGCTGAACGTGGGCGTGCCGGTCATGCAGGCGCTGTCGGTGGTCGGCGAGACCACCGGCAACGAGGTGATCAACGCGGCGATGAAGGACGTGCAGGCCGCGGTCCGCGAGGGCCAGCCCATGTCGTCCGCGCTGCGCCACCACAAGATCTTCCCCGAGATGGTCACACAGATGATCGAAGTGGGCGAAGAAAGCGGTCAAATCAGTCAGATGCTCGACAAGGTTGCCGATTTCTATGACAGGGAAGTCGACAGCGCCGCCGAGTCCCTGACCGCCTCGATCGAACCGATCATGGTCCTCGTCATGGGAGCCGTGGTCGGCGGAATGGTGATCTGTCTCTACCTACCGATGTTCACCATCTACCAGAACATCCAGAGCAACTGAGGCCCTGGAGCAGAAAGCGACCGGTCCCTCCGGTCAGTCGGGCGCCCGAGCCCGGTAGTTGTCCCCGCCATACCCCTGACGCCACTGGAGGCACCCCCATGCAGGACATCATCAGCCGGCTCCGCGCCAAGAAGGACGAGGAGGGCTTCACCCTCATCGAGCTCCTGGTCGTCGTGGTCATCATCGGTGTACTGGTCGCCATCGCCGTGCCGGTCTACCTGAACTACCGCGAGGGCGCAGCCGACAAGTCGGCCCAGTCCGACGTGCGCGGCGCGATCAGCGCGGTGGAGCAGTACTACACCAACAACAGCAACAAGTACCCGGCCGACGTCACCGCCACCACCGGCACCAGCGGCAAGATCGACCTCGCCGCCCAGACGAACGGCACCGCCGGCACCATCACGCTGTCCAGCGGGACCACGCTCGCCCTGAAGAACAACACCTCGTACTACGTCATCTGCGCCACCAACCAGGGCGGCACGAAGGACAAGGTCTACGTCTACAACAGCCAGGCCGGTGGCTCGGTGAAGGCGTCCGGCTCGACCACGGTCGCGGCGTGCATCACGGCCGGCAACTGATCCGGCCGTAGCCCCACCCCGATCACGACAGCCGAGGAGGTCGTCATGCCCCAGCCCATGCTGTTCGGCATCGTCGGCCTCCTCGGCCTCGCGGTCGGCTCCTTCCTGAACGTCGTGATCCACCGGGTGCCGCGCGACGAGTCACTGGTCACCCCCGGCTCGCACTGCCCGGCGTGCGGATCGGCCGTCCGGAACAGGCACAACATCCCCGTGCTCGGCTGGCTGCTGCTCCGCGGCCGGTGTGCCGACTGCCGGGCGCCGATCAGCGCTCGTTATCCCCTGGTCGAGGCCGGCACCGCGGCGCTGTTCGTCGCCGTCGCGGCCCGTTTCGGGCTCTCCTGGGAGTTGCCCGCATACCTTTACCTGGCCGCCATCGCGATCGCGCTCGCGGCCATCGACCTGGACGTGTTCCGGCTGCCGGACGCGATCGTGAAGCCCTCCTACGCCGTCGCCCTGGCCCTGCTGATCTCCGCCGCCTACCTCGGCGACAACTGGTGGGCCGTGGCCCGCGGACTGATCGCGGCGGCCACGATGTGGCTCTTCTTCCGGGTGGTCGCGATCTTCGGGCCGATGGGCGGCGGCGACATCAAGCTCGCACCGCTGCTCGGCTTCTATCTCGGCTGGCTGGGCTGGGGTGCGGTGGCGATCGGCGCCTTCGCCGGCTTCCTGCTCGGCGGCCTCGCCGGCGTGCTGCTGATGGCGGTCCGGCTGGCCAGGTTCAAGTCGAAGATCCCTTTCGGTCCCTACATGCTGGCCGGCGCCTTCGTCGCGGTCTTCGCCGCGGCGCCCATCGCCGACTGGTACCTCGATC
>NZ_JBFAZH010000625.1:0-4702 GCF_040681735.1 Actinoplanes sp. NPDC051633
GTGCTGCGTAAGACCTCCGGGCTCAGCTTCTACAACATCAGCAAGCTCAACTTCCGTACGCTCACCGCCGACCAGGACAACGTGGCCACCAACCTGCGGTCCTACATCGGCGGGTTCGCCCCGGGCGCGGTCGACGTGCTGGAGAAGTACAACTTCGACGCGCAGATCACCCGCCTTGACGAGGCCGGCCTGCTGTATCAGGTGGTCAGCAAGTTCGTCGAGATCGACTTGCGCCCCGAGGTGGTCAGCAACCACCAGATGGGCTACCTGTTCGAGGAACTCGTCCGCAAGTTCTCCGAGATCAGCAACGAGACCGCCGGGGAGCACTTCACCCCGCGCGAGGTCATCAAGCTGATGGTCAATCTGCTGCTCGCCCCCGACGAGGACGAACTAGTCACGCCCGGCATCGTGCGCAAGGTCTACGACCCCGCCTGTGGCACCGGCGGCATGCTCAGCGAGGCGCAGGACCACATCGAGGCGCACAACCCGAACGCCACGGTCGAGGTCTACGGCCAGGAACTCAACGGCGAGACGTACGCAATCTGCCGCTCCGACATGATGATGAAGGGCGGCAACCCCAACAACATCGCGTATGGCAACTCGTTCAACCAGGACGGCCATGAGGGCCAGAAGTTCGACTACATGCTGGCCAACCCGCCGTTCGGCGTGGAGTGGAAAAAGGTCGAGAAGTTCGTCAAGGACGAGGCGGCGCGCGGCTACGCCGGTAGGTTCGGCGCCGGGCTGCCCCGCATCAACGACGGGTCACTGCTGTTCCTCCAGCACATGATCTCCAAGATGAAGCGGCCGGAAGACGGCGGCAGCCGCCTCGCGATCGTCTTCAACGGCTCGCCGCTATTCACCGGGGCGGCTGGCTCGGGAGAGTCGGAGATCCGCCGCTGGATCCTGGAGAACGACTTGCTCGAAGGCATCGTCGCACTGCCCGACCAGCTCTTCTACAACACCGGCATCTCCACGTACTTCTGGATCCTCAGCAACCGCAAAACCCCGGAACGCCGCAAGAAGGTCGTGTTGCTCGACGGCCGCGACTACTGGACCAAGATGCGGAAAAGCCTCGGCGACAAGCGCAAAATGCTCACTGACGACCACATCACCGAACTGACCAAGCTGTATGTCGACGCGCTCGCCGTCGCGGACGACCCCGAACACCCTCAACACAGCAAGATGAAAGTCTTCCAGACCACCGACTTCGGCTACCAGCGCATCGCCGTCGAACGCCCGCTGCGCTTGCGCTTCGAGATCACCGAGGAGACGGTCGCGCTCCTCGCAGATGCCAAGGCCGTCATCCGGTACGCCGAGAACGAGGCGCTCCTGGCATCAGCCAAGGCCCTGATCGGTACGACGGCGAAGACCCGCACCGACTTCGCAATGAAACTGGCCGCCCTCGGCAAAATCCCGGCGCCCGTGGAAAGAGCCGTCTGGGATGCGTTCTCGATCAGCGACCCGGAAGGCGAGATCCAGACCGACCGCAAAGGTAATCCGCTGCCCGACCCCGACCTGCGCGACAACGAAAACGTGCCACTCAACGACGACATCCACGAGTACCTCAAGCGCGAAGTCATCCCACACGTCCCCGACGTCTGGATTGACGAACCTAAGACGAAGATCGGCTACGAAATCCCCTTCACTCGCCACTTCTACGCTTACCAACAATCACGGCCAATCGCCGAAATCGATGCTGAAATTAAGATCCTCGAGGCGCAGATCCAGAGGCTGCTTGGCGAGGTCACGAAATGAGACTGGACAAGGAACTCGACCTTTCCGTGCTAAACGTGGCCCCATCGCATTGGCGGAGGGTTCCTATCTGGTCACTTGTGCGGCGACTCGACGCGAAAGGTCGCCCAGACGCACAACTGCTTTCTGTCTATCGAGATCATGGCGTAGTGCCTACTGGTAGTCGGTCTGACAACTTCAATAAGCCCAGTGAGGACCTGGGTGCATACCGTTTTGTTCGACCTGGGCAGCTTGTCCTTAATAAAATGAAGACTTGGCAGGGATCGCTGGCGGTA
Source organism: Actinoplanes sp. NPDC051633 (assembly GCF_040681735.1). NCBI lineage: Bacteria > Bacillati > Actinomycetota > Actinomycetes > Micromonosporales > Micromonosporaceae > Actinoplanes > Actinoplanes sp. NPDC051633. The sequence goes on from NZ_JBFAZH010000625.1 coordinate 2,028, forward strand.
TCCGACCACGAAGGCATCGTGAGCCCAGCTTACTTCGTCTGTTCTCTGAGCCCGAATGTACATTCGCGATTCGCTCACTATCTTCTTCGATCGGAGCTATACGTCAGTTTCTATGGAGCGCTGTCGAAGGGTATACGTCCAAACCAGTGGGACCTGCCGTTTGATGAGTTTCGATCTCTACCAATGCTGCTTCCTCCAATTGATGAGCAGCGGCGAATCGCCGACTTCCTCGACACTGAGACCAGGCGGATTGACGAAGTGCGTGCTGCGCGACAGCGAATAGTCGGGCTAATGGTCTTGAAGCGCGATCGAGTCATTGACGGGCTGGTCGGTGGTGGTCAAAGTGTCGATCGGTTTGTCCCACTCAAGTATCTGGTATCTTCCGTCAGTGTCGGTATCGTCATCACGCCAGCCGCCTGGTACGTCCCGACCGAGGGTGTGCCGGCCTTGCGGGGTATGAATGTGAGGCCGGGCCGGATCGACGCGAGTGATCTCATTCAGATCAGTCATGAAGGTCACCTCCTGCATCGCAAGTCTCGTCTGCACGCTGGTGATCTCGTCGTGGTTCGGACGGGGCAGGCCGGCGCTGCGGCTGTTGTGCCTCCCGAGCTGGATGGGGTCAACTGCATCGACTTGGTTATCGTGCGGCCGGGTGCCGCACTCGTATCGAAATTTGCCGAGTACCTACTCAACTCCAGCTACGCCAAGCGGCGGGTATCGGAGTTCTCGGTCGGCAGCATCCAAGCGCACTTTAACGTTGCGGCGATGAAGGCGATGCCGGTCCCTCGCTACTCGGTATGCGAGCAGGAACGCATCGTGTCCGATATCGAGAAGGCCGTGGAACCTATCGAGCAATCCGTCAGCCGGATGCGTGAGCAGGACCGGCTCTTAGTCGAGCGGCGGCAAGCGTTGATTACGGCGGCAGTTACTGGTCAGATCGATGTGACTACGGCGGGGGGAGGGGGCTGACGTGAGTGTGCACGGGGAGGGCGCGTTTGAGGCGGCGATCGAGGGGTCGCTGATCGACGGCGGCTGGGAGCAGGGGCTTGCGTACAACTATGACCGGAAGTTGGGGCTGGACACCTCTGAGCTGTTCATCTTCCTCGGGTCCACGCAGAACGAATCCTGGTTGAAGCTGGTCGCCTATCACAGCAGCAACCCGGCGGAGGCGCAGCGGCACTTCGCCGAGTATCTCGCGAAGCAGATCGATGAGCGTGGGCCGCTCGATGTGTTGCGGCGTGGGGTGAAGGACAAGGGGATCCTGTTTCGGCTGGCGTACTTCAAGCCGGCGCACTCCATCACCGATGACGCGCTGAAGCTGTTCCGGGCGAACCGGCTCAGCGTGACCCGGCAGCTGCACTATTCCGAGAGCGAGCCGAAGAAGAGCCTCGATCTGGTGCTGTTCGTCAACGGGATCCCCCTTGCCACGGCCGAGCTGAAGAACCCGCTAACCGGGCAGGCTGTCGAGGACGCCAAGGTGCAGTACCGGACGACACGTGACGCGCGGGAGTTGCTGTTCTCTCGGCGTACCCTCGTGCATTTTGCTGTTGATCCTGATCTGGTTTTTGTGACCACGAAGTTGGCGGGGGAGAAGACGCGGTTTCTGCCCTTCAACACCGGGTCGGCGGGGGCGGGGGTTTCCGGTGGAGCGGGTAACCCAGCGGGTGACGGTTACCGGACCGGGTATCTGTGGGAGCAGATCTGGCGGCCGGAGACGTGGCTGGATCTGGTGCGGCGGTTCCTGCACACCGACAAGGAGTCGCGGGCGCTGATCTTCCCGCGCTATCACCAGTGGCATGCGGTTACCCAGCTCGCTGAGCACGCGGCTGAGCATGGGTCGGGGCAGAACTACCTGGTCATGCACTCGGCCGGGTCGGGCAAGTCGAACACGATCGCGTGGCTGGCGCACCGGCTGTCGAGTTTGCACGGCACGGCGAACGAGGCGGTCTTCGACAAGGTCATCATCATCACCGACCGGGTGGTGCTGGACCGGCAGTTGCAGGACACCGTGTTCCAGTTCGAGCATGTGCCGGGCGTAGTGCAGCGCATCGACAAGGATTCGCAGCAACTGGCCGACGCGCTGCAGGGCGAGACCTCGAAGATCATTATCACGACCGTACAGAAGTTCGGGTTCGTCCTGGAGAAGGTGCAGGGGCTGCGGGGCAGGCGGTTCGCGGTCATCCTCGACGAGGCGCACTCGTCGCAGGCCGGGGAGAACGCCGCCGCGTTGAAGAAGGTGCTGCTGCGGTTGGGCAGCGACGACATCGACCCGGACGGTGACCTGCTGACCGCGTCGGCGTTGGCGCGAGGGCGACACGAGACGCTGTCGTACTTCGCGTTCACCGCGACCCCGAAGGCCAAGACCCTGGAGCTGTTCGGCACGCCTGGCGCCGACGGCAACATGCACCCGTTCCACACGTACTCGATGCGGCAGGCGATCGAGGAGGGGTTCATCCTCGACGTGCTGCGGCAGTACCTGACCTACAAGGCGTACTGGAAGCTGGCCAACGCCAATCCGGACGACCCGGAAGTCGACCCGAAGAAGGCAGGCTCGCAGCTGGCCCGGTTCGCGGTGCTGCACCCGACGATGAACGCGCAGAAGGCGGAGATCATCGTCGAGCATTTCCGCCGGCACTCCGCGCCGCGGCTGGGCGGGCGGGCCAAGGCGATGGTGG
>NZ_JBFAZH010000626.1:0-4695 GCF_040681735.1 Actinoplanes sp. NPDC051633
CGTGTACCGGGGGCGGCACCCCGCCGACCACCCCGCCGCCGACCAACCCGCCCACGACGCCCCCGCCGACCACGCCGCCGCCCACCGACCCGCCGCCCGGTGGGAGCTGCGCGCTCAAGGGCCGCCCGGCCGGCAAGGTGCTGCAGGGCTACTGGGAGAACTGGGACGGCGCGTCGAACGGCGTACACCCCGGCCTGGGCTGGATCCCGATCACCGACGCGCGGATCAAGCAGCACGGGTACAACGTCATCAACGCGGCCTTCCCGGTGATCCTCTCCGACGGCACGGTGCTCTGGCAGGACGGCATGGACTCAGGCGTGAAGGTCGCGACGCCGGCCGAGATGTGCGCGGCCAAGGCGGCCGGCGCCACCATCCTGATGTCGATCGGCGGCGCCACCGCCGGCATCGACCTCAGCTCGTCCACCGTGGCCGACAAGTTCGTCGCCACCATCGTGCCGATCCTGCGGCGCTACAACTTCGACGGCATCGACATCGACATCGAGACCGGGCTGACGGGCAGCGGCAACATCAACACGCTGTCGCCCTCGCAGGCCAACCTGATCCGGATCATCGACGGCGTGCTCGCCGCGATGCCGTCCGGCTTCGGCCTGACGATGGCGCCGGAGACCGCGTACGTGACCGGCGGCAGCGTCACCTACGGCTCGATCTGGGGTTCCTACCTGCCGATCATCAAGAAGTACGCGGACAACGGCCGGCTGTGGTGGCTGAACATGCAGTACTACAACGGATCCATGTACGGCTGCTCGGGCGACTCGTACCCGGCCGGCACGGTGCAGGGCTTCGTCGCGCAGACCCAGTGCCTCAACAACGGCTTGGTGATCCAGGGCGTGACGATCCGCCTGCCGTACGACAAGCAGGTCCCCGGTCTTCCGGCGCAGCCGGGCGCGGGTGGCGGATACATGTCGACGGGTCTGGTGTCGCAGTCGTGGAACAGCCTCAACGGCCAGCTCAAGGGCCTGATGACCTGGTCGATCAACTGGGACGGCTCGCGCGGCTGGACCTTCGGCGACACGGTCCGGGGGCTGCAGGGGCGGTAACGTCGGCCCGATGTGCTGTGATCACGATCAGGTGCTCGACCTGCCGCCGGCGGCCATTGAGATGCTCGCGCACTACCGTGAGCTCCGGAGGCGGCAGCCCTGGGCGTGGGGCGGGGAAGACATCCCGCCCCCGTTCCGGTGGGCGCGCTTCGCCAAGCTCGGGGATCTGATCGAGCGGGGTACGCGATCCGGAGACTGGCCGGGGGCGCTGCAGGAGGTGATCGGCGACGACGTGCCGGCCGGCATCGTCGTCCGGCGGGGCGGCGAGTACCGCAGCGGGCCGCCGCGGCTGCTGATCCCGGGGCGGACCGTGCCGATCGACCTGGTCACCGAGGACGACCTGGAGACCGTCGACGTCGGCGAGGCGCCCTTCCACGGCGCGGTGCGGATGTGCGCGGCGGTCACGCTCCGGCTGAAGTCGCCGGCCTGCGCGCGCTGGTCGGTGGTCGACGAGAGCGGCGGCGCGTGGTTCCCGGACGGCGTGCCGCCCAAGTGGGACTTCCACGGCCGGCCGTTCTTCCATGGCCACGACATCAGCATCCAGGTGCCGGCCGCGGGCATCATGGTCACCTGCACGAAGGGCTTGGAGTTCGGCGTGGTCACCCACGGGCTCGACCTGAGCGAGGACACGACCATCGAGGCCGACCCGCCGCGGCTCTTCGACCCGGCCGCGGCCGGGTGGTACGGCGGCGACCTGCACGTGCACCTCAACTACAGCGGCGACCTGGTGTGCGAGCCGGAGGACGCGGCGCGGATGCAGCGCGGCGAGGGCCTGCACCTGATGAACCTGGTGGCCGGCAACTTCACCACCTCGCGGATCTTCGACCGGGAGCTGCTCGAGTCGACCGTCGGCACCGATTTGTGGCCCGGTGCGCGGATGGGTCTCGAGTACCGCAACGACCTGCTCGGCCACGTGCACGCACTCGGCCCGTCCGGCACGCCCACGCACTACCACGCCGGCCACGAGGGCACCGACGCGCCGGACGACTGGCCGCCGAACGCGGTCGCCTGCGAAGAACTCCAAAACCTGGGCGCCACCATCGGGTACGCGCATCCGGCGTGGCAGGACTTCCCGGACTGGTCGACCGACCGCTTCTTCGCGAGCCCGCGCTCGGTCGAGGCCCGCGAGCTGATCGCCGACGCCGCGCTCGGCCTGGTCGACTCGGTGGACCTGCTGTCGCCGGCCGACGCCGAGGGCTCGGCGTTCCTCTACCACCGCCTTCTGTCGTGCGGCTTCCGGCTGGCCGCTTCGGCCGGCACCGACGTGTTCCTGTCCTTCGCGCACGGCCCGGCGATGGCCTCGAACCCGCCCGGCTGGGCCCGCGTTTACGCCCACCTCGGCGAGCGGGAGCTGTCGGTGCCCGCCTTCCAGGACGCGATCCGCGACTGCCGCACGGTGGTGACCAACGGCCCGTGGCTGACCCTGTCGGTGGACGGCGCCGGCCCGGGAGCGGTGCTCGACCGATCGCCGGGCGACGAGCTCCGGATCGAGGTCGGCTGTGTCGGCGACGCCGAGGTGACGCTGATCGGCCCGGACGGCGAGATCAAGATTGAAGATCTTGGGCCCCGCCGCCACCCCCACCCCGGCACTGGGTGGGCAGCAACTTACGCCCGGGGTACGACACTTTCCGTCGACCGTCCCACCTGGATCGCGGCGGTGGCCCGTGCCGAGGGCGACGACCGCGTCCTGGACGAGAAGGCGTTCGCCCACACCAGCCCGGTCTGGGTCGACGTGGCCGGCCGGCGGGTGGTCCGCGAGCGCGACGTCCGCTGGTGCCTGGACTACCTGGACCGGCTGAGCGCCTTCACCGCCGAGCACGGCCGCTTCTCCACCCACGGCCAGCGCGCCGACTTGGCGGACGTCATCGATCGTGCCCGAAGCCGTTACCGAACCTTGCTGTAGCGCGGGATGGCGATGGGGCGGCGTCAGAGGTGTGGCGGGCCACACTCCAGGGACAAGGTCCTTCAGATCTGAAATACTTGACGCGGCAAATAGGTTGTGCCGAGTGTCCGGGAGGTTCTCGGACACCTGCTCGGACACCGAGGGAGCGCGTCATGCAGTTCGGGATCTTCACTGTCGGCGACGTCACGCCCGACCCCACGAACGGGCGGACGCCGACCGAGCACGAGCGCATCAAGGCCATGGTCACCATCGCACGCAAGGCGGAGGAAGTCGGCCTGGACGTGTTCGCGACCGGTGAGCACCACAACGAGCCGTTCGTGCCGTCCTCGCCGACCACCATGCTCGGCCACATCGCGGCGCAGACCGAGAAGCTGCTGCTCAGCACGTCCACGACGCTGATCACCACCAACGACCCGGTGAAGATCGCCGAGGACTACGCGATGCTGCAGCACCTCTCCGGCGGCCGCGTCGACCTGATGATGGGCCGTGGCAACACCGGCCCGGTCTACCCGTGGTTCGGCAAGGACATCCGGGCCGGCATCCCGCTCGCGATCGAGAACTACGCGCTGCTGCACCGGCTGTGGCGCGAGCACACCGTCGACTGGTCCGGCAAGTTCCGTACCCCTCTGCAGTCGTTCACCTCGACCCCGCGCCCGCTCGACGACATCCCGCCGTTCGTCTGGCACGGCTCGATCCGCAGCCCGGAGATCGCCGAGCAGGCCGCGTACTACGGCGACGGATTCTTCGCCAACCACATCTTCTGGCCGGCGTCGCACACGCAGCGGATGGTGGGCCTCTACCGGGAGCGGTTCGCGCACTACGGCCACGGCGACCCCGACCAGGCCATCGTCGGCCTCGGCGGCCAGGTCTTCATGCGCCGCAACAGCCAGGACGCGGTGAACGAGTTCCGGCCGTACTTCGACAACGCCCCGGTCTACGGACACGGGCCGTCGCTGGAGGACTTCACCCGCGAGACCCCGCTGACCGTCGGCAGCCCGCAGCAGGTCATCGACCGCACGCTGGGCTTCCGCGAGTACGTGGGCGACTACCAGCGTCAGCTCTTCCTGCTCGACCACGCCGGCCTGCCGCTGAAGACCGTGCTCGAGCAACTCGATCTCCTCGGTGAGGAGGTCGTGCCGGTGCTGCGCAAGGAGTTCGCCGCTCTCAAGCCGGCGCACGTGCCGGACGCCCCCACCCACGCTTCGATGCTCGCCGCCCGTCAGGAGGTCCCCGCATGAGGCTCGTCGTCATCAGCGCCGGCCTGAGCACCCCGTCGTCGACCCGCCTGCTGGCCGACCGGCTGGCCGCGGCGACGGCGGCCGACGACCTCCGGGTCGTCGAGCTGCGGGAGCTGGCGCACGAGATCGCGGACACCATGCTCACCGGCTTCGCGCCGGCCAAGCTGCAGAGCGCCCTCGACGCGGTCGCCGGCGCCGACGCGCTGATCGCGGTCACGCCGATCTTCACCGGGTCGTACAGCGGCCTGTTCAAGTCGTTCTTCGACGTGGTCGACAAGGACGCCCTCGTCGACAAGCCGGTGCTGATCGCGGCCACCGGCGGCACCGCACGCCACTCGCTCGCGCTGGAGCACGCGCTGCGGCCGATGTTCGCCTACCTGCGGGCGGTGGTCGTGCCGACCGCGGTCTACGCGGCGAGCGAGGACTGGGCCGACGACGGCGCGCTCCGGCAGAGGATCGACCGGGCCGCCGCGGAGCTGGTCCGGGACGCCGGCCG
>NZ_JBFAZH010000627.1:0-4692 GCF_040681735.1 Actinoplanes sp. NPDC051633
CGTCCTGGTGCCGGGCCTCCTGTCCGAGGTCCCAGCAGAGGTCGCGATGCACCATCGCCTGCCCCACCACATCACCCGCGCACCGGTAGTGCCCGAGCGCCTCGCGCAGGTGGTCCTGCGCCTGGTCGTGCCGGCCGAGTCGCGCGCAGGCGCGGCCGAGCAGACGCTGGACGAGCGCTCGCTGGTGCAGCTCGTCCGGACGCGACGCCAGTTCGCCCGACCACTCGTCGTACCAGACGCCCTGACTCTCCAGGAACGGCGTGAGCGCGATCGTCAGCAGCCAGGCCTGCTCGGCGAAGCCGGCGTCGAACGCCTGCACCAGAGCCGCGAGCAGGTCGGACAACTCCGTGTCGAACCACGACATCGCCTCGTCATGACCGGTGATCTCGGCGACGGCGACGCCGTCGAGCATCGCCGGGACCTCGATCGTCACGGCGTGCGGCGGAGCCAGCGGCTCGGGCGGACCCAGCAGCCGTTGCGCGCGGTTCGCGGTGTGGATGTAGTGATCGAGCAGCCGCCGGATCGCGGCGTCGCGGTCCGCCGCCGTGTCGACCGTCTGCGTCAGCTCCGCCGCGTACGCCCGCAACAGGTCGTGGAAGCCGAAGCGGCCGAACACGTGCTCGGTGACCAGGTGCGCCCGGATCAGCTCGGACATCGGCGCCCGGAGATCGGCCACCGGCACCCCCGCCAGGCTGGCCACGGCCGGCGCGGCCGCATCCTGCCCCAGGTGCAGCGCCATCAGCCGGAAGAGCCGGGCGGCGGCCGGGCTCAACGACTGGTACGACCAGGAGAACACGGCCCGGACGTCGGTGGCGCGGTCGCCGTCGTCGAAGGCGTCGAGCCGCCGCCGGGCCTGGTGCAGCTCGTCGGCGAGCACGCGCAGCGGATAGCCCGGCCGGGTCGCGGCGCGGGCCGCGGCAACCGTCAGAGCCAGCGGCAGCCGGGCGCAGGCCGCGATGATCTGGTCGACCGCGGCGGGTTCGGCGTCGAGCCGGGCGGCGCCGATCCGCCGGCGCAGCAGCACCCGCGCCTCGGCCGGCGACAACAGGTCGAGCGCGATCGGTCGAGCGTCCTCCACCGCGACGAGCCCGGTCAGGTCGTGCCGGCTGGTCACGATCACCAGGCAGCCGGCCGTCCCGGGCAGCAGCGGCCGCACCTGGTCGGAGTCGAGCGCGTTGTCGAGCAGGATCAGGACCCGGCGGTCGGCGAGCAGGCTGCGGTAGAGGCCGATCTGGCTCTCCACGCTCGCCGGGATCCGCTGGGAGGAGACGCCCAGGGCCTCGATGAAGCCCTTCAGCACCTCGGTCGGCTCCAGCGGCGATCCGGCGGGATGGAACCCGCGCAGATTGACATGCAGTTGCCCGTCGGGGAATCGGTGCCGGATGCGGTGCGCCCAGTGCAGGGCCAGGGTGGTCTTGCCGACGCCCGCCGTTCCGGCGATGGCGCTGATCACCACGGTGCCGCCGGACGCGCCCTCCTCCTCGAGCAACGAGTCCAGGTGCCGCACGGCGTCCGCCCGGCCGACGAAGTCGGCCGGTGCGTGCGGAAGCTGCGCGGGCCTCGGCGGCGCCGGATCGGCGGGTGAGGGCCCGGCGAGCCGGATCTCCTCGGCCGGCGCGCGGTCGAGGGCGGGATCGGCGGCCAGGATCCGCTGGTGCATGAGCGCCAGGTCCTGCCCCGGCTCGATGCCGAGCTGGTCGTGCAGCTGCCGGCGGGCATCGCGGAAGGTGGTCAGCGCGTCCGCCTGCCGTCCGGCGCGGTAGAGCGCCAGCATCAGCAGCCGGTGCAGGCGTTCGCGCAACGGGTTTCCGGCGACCATCGTCCGCAGTTCCGCGATGATGTCCGCCTGGTTCCCCGCCGCGAGGTCGGCCTCGATGCGGTCCTCCACCACGCCGACCCGCCGCTCCTCGAGGCGGTCGCGTTCGGCATCCAGCAACGGGCTGTGCAGCCCTTCGAACGCCGGTCCGCGCCAGAGCGTCAGGGCGGCCTGCAGCTCCCGGGCGGCGGCGGCGTGGTCGCCCTCGGCGGCGGCGGCGCGTCCCCGCGCGAGCGCGTCCTCGAAGTCCTGAAGATCGAGCCGGTCGCCGGGGACCTCCAGCCGATAGCCCGCCTCGGACCAGGTGATCAGGTGCGACGGCGCGCGCCGGCCGCGGGCCGGCTCCAGGACCCGGCGCAGAGCGGAAATCCGCTTCTGCAACAGGTTCACGGCGTAGGCGGGAGCGTCCGCCCCCCAGATGTCGTCCATCAGCCGGGACCGCTCGACCGGGGTGCCGGCATGCAGCAGCAGAACCGCGAGCAGCACCTGTTGTGGCACGGATCCGAGGTCCAGACGGGTTTTGCCGAGCGTCGCGGTCAGAGGTCCGAGGACGGCGAACCGTAGGTTGGGATCGGTCGATTCGTACACCAGCGCCTCCTGCCCCGTGGAAGCTGCTCAGACGCGGTCAACTCCGCGCCGATCCAGTGTGCACGCGCCGCCGGTGACGCCGGTAACTAATATTCGCAATGACAGCGCTTCCATGAATTTTTCCTCCACAACGAACGATCATCCGATCCGGTTTGATGGGTCTGAGCAGGGAGAACGCATCGACCAACATCCGGATGAACATCCCCGGATCTGCAGTCGGATGTACGACTGCGGCCCCGAGACGAGGAGTTGAGAACCGTGGATCTGGTGATCGAGGACGGCGAGCGGTGGTGGGGCGGTGCGGCCGCCGATGGCTCGCGCATGCCGTTCCGCGACGGGCACCGTCGTGACCTGGCGTGGTGGTCCGGCACCAACCAGAGCGCACCACTGCTCCTGTCGAGCACCGGCCGGTACATCTGGTCGGAACGGCCGTTCGCCTTCGCCGTCGACGACGGCGTGCTGCGGGTCGACGGCCGCGACATGGTTGCCGACCGCGCGGGCACGTCGCTGCGGGATGCCTTCCGGGCCGCGTCGTCCCGGTTCTTCCCGGCATCCGGCCGGGCGCCGGCCCGCTCGATGTTCACCGGGCCGCAGTACAACACGTGGATCGAGATGCCATACCGGCCGACGCAGGAGGCGGTCCTCGGGTACGCGAAGCGGATCCTCGACGACGGCCTGCCGCCCGGGGTCCTGATGATCGACGACTGCTGGGCCGAGGACTACGGCACCTGGCGGTTCGACGCCGCCCGGTTCCCCGATCCCCGCGCCATGACCGATCGCCTGCACGATCTCGGGTTCACGGTGATGCTCTGGGTCGTTCCGTTCGTCAGCCCGGACTCGGCGACCTTCCGGTCACTGGAGGAACGCGGGCTGCTGATCCGCGACGCCGCCGGCGAGCCGGTCGTACGCCGGTGGTGGAACGGTTTCAGCGCGCTGCTCGATCTGGTGAACCCGGCCGCCGTGGGGTGGCTGCACGACGAGCTGGACGCGCTGGTCAACGATCACGGCGTGGACGGTTTCAAGTTCGACGCCGGCGACGTGGAGTTCTACCGGCCCGGGGACGGCGCGGAGCCGGTCGACTTCTGCGAGGCGTGGGCGCTGGCCGGGCTGCGCTACGAGTTCAACGAGTACCGCGCCTGCTGGAAGGCGGCGGGCCGGCCACTCGCACAGCGACTGCGCGACAAGCCGCCGTCCTGGGACTCCGACGGGCTGGCGTCGCTGGTGCCGGAGCTCGTGGCGCAAGGGCTGATCGGGCATCCGTACACCTGCCCCGACATGATCGGCGGCGGCGAGATCGGCGCGGTCACCGCGGCCCGCGGAGTCGACCAGGAGTTCTTCGTCAGGTACGCGCAGATCGCCGCGCTCGCCCCGATGATGCAGTTCTCCACGCTGCCCGACCGCGTCCTCGACGCCCGGCACCGCGCGGCGGTCGGCGCCGCGCTGCGCCTGCGCGATCAGCTGCTGCCGTCGATCCTCGATCTGGTCGACCACGCGGCCGGCAGCGGCGAGCCGGTGATCCGTGCGATGGCCTACCACGCGGACGGCGTCGACGACGTGACCGACCAGTTCTTCCTCGGCCCCGGCCTGATCGTCGCGCCGGTCGTGGAGCGCGGAGCGACCGAACGCACCGTGGTCCTGCCGGCCGGCACATGGTCGGGCGCGGACGGTGTGACCGTCGTGGGTCCCACGACGGTCACCGTTCCGGTCGGCCTGGAGAGCGTCCCGGTGTTCAGCGCGTCGCCGGCTCGCCCGGGATCGTGAACAGCGGCTGCCACGGGTCGTCGGCGTCGATCGGGAACTCGGTGGACGGGGCGTCACGGCTGGTCGACCACCGGGCCTCGTACGGCAAGCCCTCGAAGAGCACGCGATCGCCGTGCGCGTAGAGCTTCTCCGGCTCCCACGCGTCGGTCACCCCGGTCACCGCCGGGCTGGGCACCGGCGCCGACTCGGACGGGGCGACCGGGCCGATGACCGTCCACGGCGTCGGGGTGGTCGCGTCACCGCTCTCCGACGGGTCCATCCCCTGGTTCGCCCACTTCGCCTCGTAGACGACGCCGTGCCAGACGACCTTGTAGCCGCTCACGTACTGGGCGGTCAGGCGCCACACCGGGTACGGGCTGGTCTTCGGGTCGTCGGCGGTCGGCTCCTCGTCGGGGATCGCGACCGAGTCGCGGCCCGTCGTGCCCACCGCGTCGCCGGGCAGGCCGGCGAAGACCGACGAGAACGCCAGCCCGTCCTGCGCCACGCCACTGTAGGTGTTCGAGTGCACCACCACGTTGGTGAAGGTC
>NZ_JBFAZH010000628.1:0-4680 GCF_040681735.1 Actinoplanes sp. NPDC051633
CCCGAGCCGGCGCGGCGCCACCGGGCCGGCGATCGTCCTGCCCGACGTCGGACTGTTCCGGGGCACCGGCATCTCCACCACCTCGGGCTCCTACGGCGAAGCCCGGTACGTGCTGGGCCGGCGGTGGGGCCTCGACCTCTCACCGGTGACCACCGCGGACATCAACGACAACACGCCGGCCTTCACCGGCCGCACGGTGCTGCTGGTGCCCGACGGCAGCAGCGCGACCGGCGGGCTCACCGCGGCCGGCCAGGCCAACCTGCGCAACTGGATCGCCCAGGGTCACACCTACATCGGGCTGCGCAACGAGGGCACCCGGATGGCCCGCGCCGCCGGCCTGACCTCCACCACGGAGATCGCCAAGCCGGACGACTACCTGATGATCGGCTCGCATCTGCGGGTCGACGTCGACCACAGCAGCCCGGTCGCGCAGGGCCGGCCGGCGGAGGACTTCCAGTTCAACAACGACGATTCGATCCTCAGCCCGAGCACCACCGGCGTGAACGTGCTGACCTACCCGAGCGACGACCGGTTCTGGTACAACGGCTACGCCGAGCGCGCCGACCTGCTGAAGGGGACGGCGGCCGCGGTGGACGAGCCGACCGGCGCGGGCCACGCGGTGCTCTTCGCGTTCAACCCGCTGTTCCGGGCGTACAACGAGAGCGGCATGCAGCTGGTGGCCAACGCGCTGCTCTACCCGGCTTCGGACTCGGCGTCGATGCGGGCGTCCGGCGTCGACCCGGCTCGTGCGGCCGCGGCGGCCAGGCCGGCGCCGGCCAACCTCGGCGGCGAGTGGCGGCCGGCCCGCATCCAGGTGGCCGCGGCCGACCTGGACCGTGCCCGGTCCGTGGTCACCCGGTACACCGGCACCGCGACCGCGTCCGTGGTGGGCGGTTCGGCGTACCTGACCATCCCCAACCCGCAGGGCCTGCAGCTCGACGAGCACCCGTTCCTCAAGGACCTGGTGTCCGACCTGAAGTCGGCGGGCATCCCGCTGCGGTCGGTCGCCGGCTGACGCGCCGACGCCCGCGGCGGTCAGACCGCCGCGGGCGTCGCCATGGCCGCCGTCAGAACGGGATGCGGGCGTGGCGGATCAGCAGGAGCGCTCTCCGATCGCCGGAGGCGAGTGTCAGCTCGACCGCGTCGTCGCGGCCGGCCAGCGCCCGCATGTAACCGACCGCGTCCGCGCTCACCACCGCCACCGGGCTTCCGGTGCCGAGCGTCCACGACCCGCCGGCGGGGCCGGTCAGCTCCAGCGTCACCGGCGGGCCGGTCCACTTGCGGGCGAGATCGCCGATCGCCAGGTCGACGATCTGCCCGTCGTGCTCGCCGATGACGAACGGCTGCCCGGTCGCGCGGGTCAGGTCGACCCGGTGCATCCACAGGTCGCGGTTGTAGATGACGTCGAGCAGATAGCTCAGCGGCGTGCGGGCAAGGCCCGGGATGCCGAGATCGATGGGCAGCCGGCGCAGCGCGGCGGGGCGGCGCTGCCGAGCCCGGACGGCCCTGGGCCAGTCGTCGGCGAAACGCTGCACCAGGTCGGGTCCCGCGTCGTCGGCGTGCTCGGTCACCTGCACGGCCATGTGGCCGTCCACTCCGGACAGGAGGCGATAGCGGCGCCGAGCTGTGACCTCGCGGCGCAGCAGCGTCGGCAGGCTGATCCCGTCCTCGCACTGGGCGACCAGGTGCGACACCATCGTGCGCACGTCCCACTCCGGGCAGTCGGTGGGACGGTGCCAGTCGTCGTCGCCCAGGGCGCGGAGAACCGCAAGCGTCGCGCGCCCCTCGGCGTTGCCGGCTGCGGCCGCCCCATCAATCACGCCGCGCTCAGCTGCGCCGAGATGGCGCCGCCGTCCAGCCACACGTTCTCCCGGCTGATGGCGTGGCCACGGAACTCGAACACGTGCAGCATGCGGAACACCACCTGCCGGTCGCTGGCCGGCGCTCCGGCGAACCCGTGCGGGAACCGCCCTCGGGCCTGGTGCTCGACGACGCAGTGGTCCGCACCGTACAACGTGCGGACCAGGTTCATCTCCTCGTTGACGAACGCGGCGATCAGCTGGTCGTAGAAGTCCTTGGCGGCGGCCGGGCCGGACACCGGACCGGTCGGCCAGCCCACCACATCATGCTCGACGTCGTCGGTGTAGACCGCGACCGCCGCGGTGGAGTCGGCCGCGAGCTCGGCGGCCAGGTGCTGGTCGATGAGGCGGTCCATGTCGGCATGAGTGATCATTCCAGCCCCCAAAAAATAGTACGGTTGGCAGTACCAAAAAGTACGGCCGGGCGTACTACACTGTCAAGCACTATGAACTCCACCGACATCGAGCCGCAGATCGGCGCACTGCTGCGCATGGCGTGGGAGGCGCTGCAGGCCGAGCTGTACGTTGAGCTGCGCGCCGCCGGATTCGACGACCTTCGCGAGGTGCACCGCCCGCTGCTGCGATATCCACCCATCGACGGCATGCGCCCCACCGATCTGGCCGCCCGCCTGCGCCTCAGCAAGCAGGCCACCAACGACATCATCCGAGACCTGGAAAGGCTCGGCTACCTGCGCCTGGAGCGCGACCCCACGGATGGCCGGGCGCGGATCATCCGATACACCGAGCGGGGATGGGATCTGTTCCATACCGGCAGCGGCCTGAGCCGCGACATCGGCCTGCGCTGGGCGAAGCAGATCGGGCAGCGAAACTACGACCAGTTGCAGGCCTCGCTGCGCGCGATCATCGCTCAGGCCTGAGTACGCCCGGCCGGACGCCGCCGCGCGAGGTGGAGCTCGACTTGAGGGGTGCCGCCGGGGCCGGTTGCTGGAGAATCTGTGCATGATCCTGCCGAAGGTTCGTGATCTTCGTTTCGTGACGATCCGCCGCGGCGGGACGCTCACCGATGCGGATCACCGGCTCCTCGCGCTGTGGGCTGCCTCGTGTGCCGAGCACGTCCTGCCGCTCTTCGAATCGGTCCGGCCCTCGGACCCGCGACCCCGGGAGGCGATCGAGCACGCTCGGGCCTGGGTGCGGGGCGAGGTCAAGATGATGGCGGCCCGCGCGGCCGGTGGTCACGCGATGGGGGCCGCCCGGGACCTGCGGGGAGCGGCACGCCATGCCGCGTACGCCGCCGGCCAGGCCGCCGTCGTGGCCCACGTCGCCGCGCACGAGCTGGGCGCCGCCGCGTACGCGATCAAGGCCGCGCAGGCGGCGGCACCGGCGGGTCAGGGCGAGGCGGCCGGGCGGCTCGAGTGCCGATGGCAGCGCGACCAGCTGCCCGAGGCGATCCGCGAGCTCGTCCTGGACGACCAGCGGCTGCGCAACGACATCTGCTGGTCGGTGTTCGACTGCTGAGCGGAACCGCCGTCCCGGCTGAGGCCCTCGGTTCCCGGGCGCCTGGCAGGCTGTCGGCATGCGGGCGTTCCTCATCACCGGAAACCCGGGGTCGGGCAAGTCGACGCTGGCCGCGGAGCTGTCCCGGCGCGGTTACGTGGCGGTCGACGCCGACGATCTGGCCTCGTGGGAGGACTCCTCCGGGACGCCGGTCGATCCGCCGCCGGCGGTGGACGAGGCGTGGCAACTCACTCATCGCTGGGTCTGGAGCCGCGCCCGCGTCGAGGCGGCCATCGCCGCGTCCGGCGGCACGACCGGCGCGATGTTCGTCTGCGGCATCTCCCTGAACCAGGACGAAATGCTGGATCTCTTCGAGCGCGTGTTCCTGCTGGTGCTCGAGGCGGACGCGCAGGAGGCCAGGCTCGCGCGGGCGGTCTCGCCGCATCGCACCGAAGGCGTCAAGCAACAGATCCGCGACGGGCGCGCGGTCTTCCAAGCCAGGACGCTCGCCTCCGGCGCGGTTCCGCTGGACGCGACGGCATCGCCGGAATCCCTGGTGGACACGGTGCTCAGCTTTGTCCAGGACTGGCCCTAGGCGAGCTGCGCCTTCGCCGTCCGGAACGCGGCGTCGACGGCCGGTCGCAGCGCCGACCTGCGGTGCTCCTCGGAAAGGATCTCGACACCCCATGGGCCGTGCCAGCCGGCCGCCCGCAGCGCGGCGATGACGCCCGCGAGGTCGAAAGCGCCCTCCCCGCACAGGCGTCTCCGCAACACGGTGTCCTCGAACAGCGAGCCGACCTGTTCGGCGTCGGCATCGCTCAGCTCGACGCCCACGATGTGCCGCACCGGCACCGCGGCAAGGTCGGCCGGCGGCGTTCCCGCCCGCTCGGTGTGCCAGACGTCGATGATCAGCCCGCCGGCATCGTGGCCGGCGTCCCGCACGATCGCCAGGCCGTCGTGGACGGTCCTGACGTTGGACCAGGGCAGGAACTCGAGGCCGACCCGGGTGCCGGCGTTCGCCGCCTCGGCGGCCAGCGCAGCGAACTCGGCGACCCAGTGATCGTGCTCCCACGGGCCGCCGCTGACATCCGGCGCGATCTTGATGTGGCGGGCGGCGAGCGCCTCGGCCGCGGCCAGCAGCTCGCGGCGTAGCCGATCCGATCGCTGCCGGGCCGGGCCGGTGGTCCACCAGTCGGTGAGCAGTTCCAGCTCGAGGTCGACGATGCCATGATCGGCCAGCAGCGCGCGCAGGCCTCGGACGCCGTGCTCGTCCAGGGCCGGCACGAGATCGGCGTGCAGCAGGCCCATGCCCTGGAAGCCGGCGGCGGCCGTGGCTTCGACGCGCTCCCGGATGCCGAGCGGGCTG
>NZ_JBFAZH010000629.1:0-4678 GCF_040681735.1 Actinoplanes sp. NPDC051633
TATCCGGAGGCACACGCCGATCTTGGCGAGCGTCAAGTTCCGCTCCGACGTGGCCGGGCAGGTGACCGGCATCCGGTTCTACAAGGGGGCCGGTAACACCGGCACCCACGTGGGACACCTGTGGAGCAGCGCCGGCGCCAACCTGGGCACGGCCAACTTCACCACGGAGACCGCGACGGGCTGGCAGACGGCCACGTTCGCCAGCCCGATCACGATCGCGGCCAACACCACCTACGTCGCGTCGTACTATGCGCCCAACGGCCGCTACGCCGGGGACACCGGCGCCTTCGCGTCCGCCGGCGTCGACAACGCGCCGCTGCACGCGCTGGCCAACGGCGTGGACGGGGGCAACGGCGTCTACCGGTACGGCACCGGCGGCGGGTTCCCGACCAGCACGTGGCAGTCGGCCAACTACTGGGTCGACGTGGTGTTCGATACCACCGTCACCGACACCACGGCGCCGGCAGTGATCGCCAACGACCCGGCGGCCGCCGCCACCGGCGTGCCCACCACGACCACGGTCAGCGCGACGTTCAACGAGCCGCTGCAGGCCGGCACCGCGGTGCTGACGCTGACCGCGGGCGCCACCACGGTGAGCGGCACCACCGCGTACGACGCGGCGACCCGGACGGTGACCTTCACGCCGGCGAGCCCGCTGGCCGTGTCGACCTCGTACGTGGCCCGGGTTTCCGGGGCCAAGGACGCCGCCGGGAACACGATGACCACGGTCTCCTGGCCGTTCTCCACGGCGGCGGCCTCCGGGTCCGGCTGCCCGTGCACGATCTGGCCGGCCACGGCGACCCCGGCCACCGCGGCGACCAACGACAACTCCGCGGTCGAGGTCGGTGTCAAGTTCCGGACCTCGACGGCCGGTTTCATCACCGGCCTGAAGTTCTACAAGGGATCGACGAACACCGGCACCCACACCGGCGCGCTGTGGTCCAGCACCGGCGCCCGCCTCGCCACGGTGACTTTCAACAGCGAGACGGCGTCGGGATGGCAGACCGCCACGCTGCCCGGGCCGGTCGCCGTCACCGCGAACACCACCTATGTGGCCTCGTACCACACCGACACCGGCTTCTACTCGTCCACCGCCAACGGGCTGGCCTCGGCCGTGACCCGCGGGCCGCTGACCGCCCTGGCCAGCGCCGCGAACGGCGGCAACGGCGTCTACAGGTACGGCGCCAGCGACTTCCCGTCGGGCTCGTACCAGGCGACCAACTACTGGGTCGACGTCGTCTTCAACACCGCGGCGGCGGACACCATCGCGCCGACGCTGGCCGGGCGTTCCCCGTCGGCTGGCGCCACCGGCGTCGCGGCGGCCAACCCGGTCACCGCGACGTTCAGTGAGCCGGTCACCAACGCGGCCATGACGCTGACCGGTCCGTCCGGCGCCGTCGCCGGCACGTCCGCCTACAACGCGAGCACCAACACCATCACCTTCACACCGGCCGCGGCCCTGGCGTACTCCAGTGCCTACACCGTGGCGGTCAGCGGCGCACGAGATGCGGCCGGCAACGTGATGACCCCGGTGACGTGGTCCTTCACCACCTCGGCGGCGCCACCGCCGCCACCGGACCAGGGCCCGGGCGGCCCGGTGCTGGTCATCAAGTCGACCACCGCCGGCGCCAGCGGGTTCACCGGCTTCATGGCCGAGGTGCTGCGCAACGAGGGCCTCAACGAGTTCGCCACCGCGAGCCTGTCGGCGGTGACCGCCACCACGCTCAACTCGTACGACGTGGTGATCCTCGGCGCGACACCGCTCACCGCGGCCCAGGTCAGCATGTTCAGCACCTGGGTCAACGCGGGCGGCAACCTGATCGCGCTGCGCCCCGACAAGCAGCTGGCCTCCCTGCTCGGCCTGACCGACGCCGGGTCGACGCTGTCCGAGGGCTACCTGAAGATCGACACCGCTTCGGCGCCCGGGGCCGGCATCACCGCCGACACCATGCAGTACCACGGCGTCGCCGACCGGTACACCTTGGGCACCGCCCGGGCCGTCGCCAACCTGTACTCCACCGCGACGACGGCCACCACCAGCCCGGCGGTGTCCCTGCGAGCCGTCGGCACCGCCGGCGGGCACGCCGCGGCGTTCAGCTTCGACCTCGCGCAGTCGCTGGTCTACACCCGGCAGGGCAACCCGGCCTGGGACGGTCAGGACCGTGACGGTCAGGGACCGATCCGGTCGAACGACCTGTTCTTCGGCGGCTCCTCAACCGACTGGGTCAACCTCGCCAAGGTCGCCGTTCCGCAGGCCGACGAGCAGCAGCGGCTGCTGGCCAACCTGATCGGCAACATGAACCTCGACCGCAAGCCGCTGCCGAAGTTCTGGTACTTCCCGCGCAGCGCCAAGGCGGCCGTCATCGCCACCGGCGACGACCACGCCGTCGGCGGGACGGGCGGGCGGTACGACCAGTACATCGCCAACAGCCCGGCCGGATGTTCGGTCGACGAGTGGCAGTGCCCGCGCTTCACCTCGTACGTGTTCCCGAACACGACGCTGACCAACGCGCAGGCCGGCACGTACCAGACCCGCGGGTTCGAGACCGCGCTGCACCTCAACACCAACTGCGGCAACTACACGGCCTCCTCGCTGGCCACGCTGCTCTCGCAGCAGATGTCGGCCTGGAAGTCGAAGTACACGTCGCTGGCATCGCCGGTCAGCAACCGCACGCACTGCATCGTCTGGTCGGACTGGACCTCGCAGGCGACGGTCGAGGGCAACAACGGCATCCGGATGGACACCAACTACTACTACTGGCCCGGCACCTGGGTCGCCGACCGGCCGGGCTTCATGACCGGTTCCGGCATGCCGATGCGGTTCGCCGACAAGAGCGGCAACCTCATCGACACCTACCAGGCCGCCACCCAGATGACCGACGAGTCGAACCAGACGTACCCGTTCACGGTCAACACGTTGCTGGACCGGGCGCTGGGCGCGCAGGGCTACTACGGCGCCTTCACCGTCAACATGCACACCGACGAGCCCACGACGTTCGACAGCGATCAGGTGCTGGCCTCCGCGCTGGCACGTAACGTGCCGATCGTCACCGCCAAGCAGATGCTCACCTGGGTCGACGGGCGCAACGCCTCGTCGTACTCCGGCATCTCGTGGTCGGGCACCGCGCTGAACTTCACGGTCAACGTGGGATCGGGCGCCAACGGGCTCACCGGCATGGTGCCGACACTGGGCACCGGCGGGCGCACGCTGACCACGCTGACCCGGGCCGGCGCCGCGGTGCCGTTCACCAAGCAGACGATCAAGGGCGTGGAGTACGCGTTCTTCACGGCGGCGCCCGGCGCGTACGTGGCCACCTACGGCGGTTCGGCCGCGGCCGCCGCGCCGACTCTGGCCATCGCGACGGCGAAGGCGGCCGCGACCGGCACCACGGCCGGCGTCACGGTCGACAGCAGCACGGTGGCCAGGACCGAGGTCGTCTACGGCACACAGTCCGACGAGCTGTCGGCGAAGGTCGTCGACGGCACGCAGGCCGGCAAGCGCACGGTGGGCTTGAAGGGCCTGAAGCCCGGGACCAAGTACTACTACCGCGTGCGGGTCACCGCGCCGGGCGGCCGGACCGCGGTCTCGTCGCTGCAGACGCTGACCACCGCCGCCGCGGACAAGAAGGCACCGGGCGTCTCGGCCGTGCGAGCACTGCCGCGGCCGGACGGCACGGTGGCGCTGAGCTGGAACACCAGTGAGTCCGCCACCGCGTCGATCCTCATCGGAGAGTCGACGAAGGGCCTCGACCAGCGGCCGGGTGACTCCGGCGGCACGCAGCACGACGTGGTCGTGACGCGGCTCGAGCCGAACAAGACGTACTACTACCGGGTGCACAACGTGGACGCGGCGGGCAACGTCAAGGTGTGGCCGGCCCTCGGCCGGCAGCCGGCGAAGTTCGTCTCGGCGAAGCTCGGCGTCGCCGACTTCACGGTCCCGCAGCTGCGGACCGGCCGGACGGGCGGCACGACGGTCGGAGCCGACGGCGTGACGTTGACGCCCGGGGCGACGTCCGGGGCGTTCGAGTCCCGGCTGCTGGACGCGCAGCAGATGGTCACCTGGGACAAGCTGTCCTACCAGGCAACGGTTCCCGCGGGGACGAGCATGAAGGTCTACGTCCGCACCGGCAGCACCACGACGCCGGATGCCACCTGGACCGCGTGGAAGGCGGTCGGCAACGGTGGCAGCGTGGGCACCGGCTCGCGCTACGTGCAGTACCGCGTCGAGCTGACCGGCTCGTCGGCGGGCAGCAGCCCGGTCTTCACGGGCGCCGCAATCACCTCGAACGGCAAGCCGTTGGAGGACCATCACGAGTGATGTGGGGGACCCGCCAGTTCTCTGATCGCTCGCAGTGAAAGGCGCCGGATCTGATCCGGCGCCTTTCCTGCGTCCCCGAAAGCAGCCACCTAGGCTCGGCGACATGGCGCATTCGCCGAGCCGGCGAACGCGCCGCCGAACACGCTGGGCCTGCGCCGCAGTCCAGGGCGAACCGGCCGCGCCCGGCGGCGCCGGAGCCGGCTACCGGATGTGCTACCTCCGCGGCCCGGCAGGCGTCATCGCTTCGCTCGCCCAGCAACTCGCCCGACCCCGTCCATGGGTGCGAGCACTCGCAGGTCCCGTGGCACTCCGTCGCCGGCCAAGCGGTGGGTTGTCCCTCTGCCCCGCCGCGCAGGCGGA
>NZ_JBFAZH010000630.1:0-4676 GCF_040681735.1 Actinoplanes sp. NPDC051633
AGCAGGACGCGGTTCCCGATGGTGATGCCGCCGCCGTCGAGCATGACGCAGTCGAAGTTGGCGTAGAAGTCGTCGCCGACCTCGATGTTGAACCCGAACTCGCAGCGGAACGCCGGCTCGAAGTGCACCCGGGCCCCGACCCGGCCGAGCAGCGCGGCCAGCAGCGCCTCCCGTTCGGCAGCAGGGCGGCCGAAGCTCGCGTTGTACGCGTCCGTGCGGTGCACCGCGCCTTCCCGTGCCGTGACCAGCTCATCGGTCAGGTCGTCGTACCAGTCACCGGCCAGCATGCGGCGACGTTGCTCGGCCAAGCTCATCCGTGGGTGCCTCGCTTCACGGAACGGTCAGTGGCAGGCGGACCGGTGGCGCGGTTGGCCTCATCCCTTACAGGACGTGGTCGCGGACGCCGGCCATCGCGTCCGCCAGGATCTCCTCGCCGGGGCGGGCCCACAGCTTCTCGTCGAAGACCTCTACTTCGATCGGGCCTTCGTAGCCGGCCGCGTCGACCGCCTCCCGGAAGCGCCGCAGCTCGACGCAGCCCGTCCCGGGGAGGCCCCGCCCGAGCAGCACCCCCGCCGGCAGGGGCGTGACCCAGTCCGCGACCTGGAAGCACGCGATCCGCCCCGCACGGCCGGCCCGCTCGATCTGCGCCCACACCGTGTCGTCCCACCACAGGTGATAGGTGTCCAGCGCGACCCCCACCGCCTCGGCCGGGTGCGGCGCCGCCAGATCGAGCGCCTGGGACAGCGTCGAGACGACGCAGCGGTCCGACGCGTACATCGGGTGCAGGGCCTCGATCGCCAGCTTGACCCCCGCCTGCCGCGCGTGCGGCACCAGCTCGCCGATCGCCTCGCCGACGTGGGCCCGCGCGCCGTCGATGTCGCGGCTGCCCGCCGGCAACCCGCCCGAGACCAGCAGCAGCACCGGCGCTCCGACGGCCGCGGCCTCGTCGATGGCCCGCCGGTTCTCGTCGAACCAGCCGTCCTCCTGGAAGAAGCCGCTGCGGCACAGCGACGTCACGGTCAGGCCGTGCTCGCGCATCAGGGCGGCGGATCTCGCCACGCCGAACGCCTGGATGTCCTCGCGCCACAGCCCGACCTGGGTCACGCCCGCCGCCACGCATCCGGCGGCGAGATCGGGCAGCGGCCAGTACTTGGTGGTGGCCTGGTTGAGCGCGAACCGCGTCATTGCGCGACCCCCGCCGTCTCGAAGAACGCCCGGGCGCGATGGGCGGCCAGCTCGGCGTCGGGCAGGAGCCCGGCCGCGTCGGCCAGCCGGAGCAGCTCGGCCAGATGCGCCGGCGACCGTCCACTCTGTGCGCCCGCCACCATCGTGAAGTGACTCTGCCGCCCGGTCAGCCAGGACAGGAACACGATGCCGGTCTTGTAGAACCAGGTGGGTGCGCGGAACAGGTGCCGCGACAGGGTCACGGTCGGATCGAAGGCTTCGGCGTACGCGGACAGGTCGCCGGCGTCAAGCGCTCTCAGCGCCGCCGCGGCCGGTGGTGCGATCGCCGCGAAGATCCCGAGAAGCGCGTCGGAGTGGCCCTGCTCGTCGCCTCGGATCAGGTCGGGATAGTTGAAGTCGTCGCCGGTGTACATGCGCACGCCCGCGGGCAGCCGGCGACGCAGCGCGACCTCGAAGTCCTGATCGAGCAGCGAAAGCTTGATGCCGTCCACCTTGTCCGGGCGGCCGGCGATCAGCTCGACCACGGTGTCGGCGGCGCGCGCCGGGTCGGCGGAACCCCAGTATCCGGTCAGCGCCGGGTCGAACGCCGGGCCCAGCCAGTGCAGGATCACCGGCTCGGCGGCGTCCGCGAGGAGGTGGCCGTAGACGTCGAGGTAGTCGGCCGCCGCGCCGGTCGCGGCGGCCAGGTGTCGGCTGCACATGAGCACCGGCCGGGCGCCCGCCTCCTGCACGTCGGCGAGCTGCTCGGCGTAGGCCTTGCGGATCTCGTCGAGGGTCGCCGCGCCCGGCGGGAGCTGGTCGGTGGCCACGCCGGCGACGATCGAGCCGCCGGCCGCCCGGGCCTCCGCCGCCGAGCGCCGGATCAGCTCGCGGGCCTGCGGGTAGTCGAGGCCCATGCCGCGCTGGGCGGTGTCCATCGCCTCGGCCACGCCGAAGCCGTACGACCACAGGTGGCGGCGGAACGCGAGGGTGGCCTCCCAGTCGAGCACGGGCGGGGCGCCGGGGACGTTCTCGGCTCGCGGGTCGGCGACGACGTGCGCGGCCGCGTACCCGATGCGGCTGGTGAATCTCGCACTCGGCGCGGCGAACTCCGCGCCGCGCGCGGACAGCGTGAAGGATCCGTCCGGCAGGTTGACCGACGCGCTCACAGCGAGGGCACCTCGATGCGGCGGCCCTCGCGGGCGGACTGCAGGCCCAGCTCGGCGAGCTGCACGCCGCGCGCGCCGGCCCACAGGTCCCAGGTGTACGGCGCGTCCTCGGCGACGTGGCGCAGGAACATCTCCCACTGCGCCTTGAAGCCGTTGTCGAACTCCTCGTTGTCGGGCACCTCCTGCCACTGGTCGCGGAACGACTCGGTGACCGGCAGGTCGGGGTTCCACACCGGCTTGGGCGTGGTCGCGCGGTGCTGGATGCGGCAGCCGCGCAGGCCCGCGACGGCACTGCCCTCGGTGCCGTCGACCTGGAACTCGACCAGCTCGTCGCGGTGCACGCGAACCGCCCAGGACGAGTTGATCTGGGCCACTATGCCGCCCTCCAGCTCGAAGATCCCGTAGGCGGCGTCGTCGGCGGTGGCCTCGTACGCCGAACCGCTCTCGTCCCAGCGCTCCCCGATGTGCGTCGTGATGTGCGCGGTGACCGCGCGCACCGGCGCGATGATCTGCTCGAGCACGTAGTGCCAGTGCGGGAACATGTCGACGGTGATGCCGCCGCCGTCGGCCGACCGGTAGTTCCAGCTCGGACGCTGCGCGGCCTGCCAGTCGCCCTCGAACACCCAGTAGCCGAACTCGCCGCGCACACTGAGGATGCGGCCGAAGAACCCGCCCTCGACCAGCCGGCGCAGCTTGCGCAGTCCGGGCAGGAACAGCTTGTCCTGCACCACGCCGTGCTTGACGCCGGCCGCGTCGGCGGCGCGGGCCAGCTCGATCGCGCCGCTGAGCGTGGTCGACGTCGGCTTCTCGGTGTAGATGTGCTTGCCGGCCGCGATCGCGAGGCCGATCGCCTTCTCCCGCTCGCTGGTGACCTGCGCGTCGAAGTAGATCGAGACGTCGTCGCGGGCGAGCGCGGCGTCCAGGTCGGTGGTGACCTCGGTGAGGCCGTGCCGGTCGGCGATGTCGCGGAGCTTCGCCTCGTTGCGGCCGGCCAGCACCAGCTCCGGCCACAGCGTCGTGCCGTCGGCGAGCGGGACGCCGCCCTGCTCGCGGATCGCCAGCAGCGAGCGGACCAGATGCTGGCGGTAGCCCATCCGCCCGGTCACGCCGTTCAGGACGATGCCGATCGGTACGCGCACGGCGAACCTCCCCAGGTAAGCGCTTTCCTGGCAGCTTATCGACGCCCACCTACATCGGGCAAGCGATCACTTCGAGTACGCTGCGGAACGTGGCGACTCTCGCGGATGTCGCGCGGCGGGCCGGCGTCTCGACCGCGACCGTGTCCCGCATCATCAACAACAGCCCCAAGCCGGTGGCCGACGCCCTCCGCGAGCGGGTCCTGGCGGCCGTGGCCGAGCTGCAGTTCGTGCCGAACGCGAACGCCCAGCAGCTGGCCCGCGCGCACCGGACGGCGGTCGGCGTCATCGTGCACGACGTGTCCGACCCGTACTTCGCGGAGATCACGCGAGGGCTGCAGCGGGTCGCCACGACGCACGACCGGCTGGTGATCATCTGCAACAGCTACCGCGACCCGGAGCGCGAGCTGGCCTACGTCGACCTGCTGCACGCACACCGGACAGCGGCGATCGTGCTGGCCGGCTCCGGCTACCACGACCCGCCGACCACCGCCCGGCTGGACGCGAAGCTGCGGCTCTACGAGGACACCGGCGGCCGGGTCGCCGTGATCGGCCGGCACGAGCACGCCGGCGATGCCATCGTCCCCGAGAACGAGCACGGCGGCTGGCTCGCGGGCGACGCGCTCTACCGCCTCGGGCACACCGCGATCGGGGTCATCGCCGGCCCGCAGCACCTGACCACCACGACCGACCGGCTGACCGGGCTGCGCCGGGCCGCGCGGGAGCACGGGCGCCGGTTGACGTCGCGGCACATCGAATACGCGGGCTTCGACCGCAACGGCGGCCGGGCGGCCGCGGCCGAGCTGCTCGACCGCAACCCGGGGCTGACCGCCTTCGCCGCCCTGAACGACTCGATGGCCGTGGGGGCACTCGCCTGCCTGCGGGAACGCGGCATCGACGTGCCCGGCCAGGTGAGCGTGATCGGCTTCGACGACATGCCGATCTCGGTCGACGTGACGCCGGCGTTGAGCACGGTCCGCCTGCCGCTGGAGGAGATCGGCGTCCGCGCGATGTCCCTGGCCCTGCGCTCCCCGTCCGACGGCCACCCGAAGGTCGAACACGCCGCCGCGACCCTGGTCCTGCGGGAAAGCACGGCCCCGAAACCCTGAGTGGTAGCCCACCCACCTGTCCGACGCCCCGACAGGTGGGTGAGCTACCACTGTTCGCGTGCCCTGCCGACCCGCACCCCGAAGTGGTAGCCCAGCCA
>NZ_JBFAZH010000631.1:0-4670 GCF_040681735.1 Actinoplanes sp. NPDC051633
CCCTTGAGTGCCCTTGTCCCCAGAAATCGCATGGGGGCCGGGGCGTAGCGGCGGGGCGACCGCCCCCCCCCCGTCCGGGGGTGCCTCGCCGGGGGCGGGCGGGGGGCGGCCCGCGACGACCACGGGCACCGGGCGGTGGCCGGCGCCGACCTGGCCGCGTTCGCGCGGTCGCTGGCCGACGACCCGGGCGAGGGCGCGCGCCGGTCGTCGGCGCGCAACCGGCTCCCCGGCATCGTCACGGCGATCTCCCGCGACCAGGTGATGGCACAGGTGGACATTCAGGCCGGGCCGTTCCGGGTGGTGTCGCTGATGAGCCGGGAGGCGGTCGACGACCTCGGGCTCGAGGTCGGTTCGCGGGCGGTCGCCGTGATCAAGTCGACCACCGTCGTGGTGGAACGAGAGGGCGAGTGATGAGGATCCGCGTCGCGCTGGCGACCGTGCTGCTGCTGGCCGGCTGCGGCGGCAGCGCCGACAACACCGGCGCACAGGGCGACCGGGGCGACCGGGGCGACCGGGGCGACCGGGGCGACCGGGGCGAGTCCGGTGCACCGGCCGCGCCGGACACCCCGTTGCGCAGGGTGACCGTGCTCGCCGCCGCGTCGCTGACCGAGTCGTTCACACGGATCGGCACCGACTTCGAGGCGCGGAACCCGAACATCGAGGTGACCTTCTCCTTCGGCGGCAGCTCCGGCCTCGCGCAGCAGATCACCTCCGGCGCACCCGCGGACGTCTTCGCCGCCGCCAGCCCGGCCACGATGCAGACCGTGACCGGCGCGGGCGACACGGCCGGCGAGCCGGCCGTCTTCGCGCGGAATCAACTGGTGATCGCCGTGCCCAAGGGTAATCCGGAGGGCCTCACCTCGCTGGCCGCGCTGGAGAAGCCGGGCATCAAGGTGGCACTCTGCGCCGAGCAGGTGCCCTGTGGCGCGGCGGCGAAGCAGGCCGGCGTCACGGTCGAGCCGGTGACCCAGGAGCAGGACGTCAAGGCGGCGCTGTCCAAGGTCCGGCTGGGTGAGGTGGACGCGGCCCTGGTGTACCGCACCGACGCTCGGGCGGCCGCCGCCGACGTCGACGGCGTGGAGTTTCCCGAGTCGGCCAAGGCGGTCAACGACTACCCGATCGTCGCGCTGAAGGACGCGCCGAACGCGGCGGGCGCCGCGGCGTTCATCGAGTACGTGAGATCCGAGCCCGCGCAACAGGTGCTGGCCGACGCAGGGTTCCAGAAGCCCTGAGAAGGACACCGCTCGCGCTGCTGCTGCCCGCCCTGCTCGGGCTGGCATTCCTGGTGCTGCCCCTGGCCGGCCTGCTGATCCGGGCGCCCTGGGCCACGCTGCCGCAGCGGCTCACCGAGCCCGGCGCGCTGGCCGCGCTGCGCCTGTCGCTGCTCACCGCCACCCTGGCCACCGGGCTGTGCCTGCTGCTCGGCGTGCCGCTGGCGTGGGTGCTGGCGCGCAGCGGGCTGCCCGGGCGCCGTCTCGTCCGCGCGCTGGTGACCGTGCCGCTCGTGCTGCCGCCGGTGGTCGGCGGCGTGGCGCTGCTGCTGGTTTTCGGGCGGCGAGGGCTGGTCGGGGAGTGGCTGGACGCGACGTTCGGGGTGAGCCTGCCGTTCACCACCGCCGGCGTGGTGGTGGCGGAGGCCTTCGTGGCGATGCCGTTCCTGGTCATCGCGGTCGAGGGCGCGCTGCGGGCGGCGGACGCGCGGTTCGAGGAGGCGGCCGCGGCCCTGGGCGCCGGGCGGTGGACCGCCTTCCGCCGGGTGACGCTCCCGCTGATCGCGCCGGGGGTGGCCGCCGGCGCGGTGCTGTGCTGGGCGCGGGCGCTCGGCGAGTTCGGGGCGACGATCACCTTCGCCGGGAACTTCCCCGGTCGTACGCAGACCATGCCGCTGGCCGTCTATCTCGCGCTGGAGCAGGATCTGGATGCCGCGATCGTGCTCAGCCTGGTGCTGCTCGTCGTGTCCGTGGTCATCCTGGCCGCGCTGCGGGATCGGTGGCTGACCGCGTGAGCCTGAACGCGTCCCTGCGGGTCCGGCGGCCGGCCTTCGAGCTGAACCTGGAGCTCACCGCCGAGCCCGGCGAAGTGCTCGCCCTGCTCGGGCCGAACGGCGCCGGCAAGACCACCGCCCTGCGCGCCCTGGCTGGCCTGATCCCGAACGACGGCCGCATCGAGCTGGACGGCCGGCCGATCGACGGCCTGCCGCCGGAGAAGCGCGGGATCGGCGTGGTGTTCCAGGACTATCTGCTCTTCCCGCATCTGAGCGCGCTGGAGAACGTCGCCTTCGGTCCGCGCTGCCGGGGCGTGCCCAAGGCGGAGGCGCGGCGGACGGCGAGCGAGTGGCTGGCCCGGGTCGGGCTGGCCGAGCACGCGCGCAAGAGGCCGCGGCAGCTGTCGGGCGGTCAGGCGCAACGGGTCGCGCTGGCCCGGGCGATGGCCACCGAGCCGCGGCTGTTGCTGCTCGACGAGCCCCTTGCCGCCCTGGACGCGCGCACCCGCCTGGAGACACGGGCGCATCTGCGCGGCCGGCTGGCCGGGCATCCGGGCGCGACCGTGCTGGTCACGCACGACCCGCTGGACGCCATGATGCTGGCCGACCGGCTGGTGATCGTGGAGGACGGGCGGGAGGTGCAGAGCGGCGACGCGGCGACGATCACCACGCGGCCGCGGACCGATTACGTGGCCCGGCTGGTCGGGCTCAACCTGTACCGCGGGATCGCCGACGGGCACCTCGTACACCTCACCCCCGACTTTGATCTGACCACCGCCGACCGGGGGCAGGGCGAGGTCTTCGTGGCTTTCCCGCCCGCCGCGGTGGCGCTCTACGGCGAGGACGACCGGCCCGCGGGGAGCCCCCGCAACACCTGGCTCGCCGAGGTCGCGGCGATCGCCCGGCACGGCGACAGCCTGCGGGTCGAGCTGACCGGACCGGTGAACGCGGCGGCCGATGTGACCCCCGCGGCGGCCGTAGAGCTGAATCTCACCCCGGGCCGGCGGATTTGGGCAGTGCTGAAGGCTTCCGAAGCACATAGCTACCCCGCGTAGACTCACCGCGATCAATCCGGTGACAAGGGGGCCTTGTGCGCGTGGGTGGGCTGGTGCTGTCGCTCGTCGCGGCGAGTGCCCTCATCGCGCCCGCCCCGGCCATCGCCGCCGCCGCACCCGCCCAGCCCGCCCCTGCCGCGCCGCGGACGGTCACGCTGATCAGCGGTGACCACATCCTGGTGTCGGCCGACGGGCGGTTCGCGAGCCGGGTGCCGGGCACCGGCCGCGACGGCGTCGCCCTGATCACCGAGCGGGCCGGTGGCCGGCTGCGGATCATCCCGGCCGACGCGGTCCCGCTGCTGAACGCCGACCGGCTCGACCAGCGGCTCTTCGACGTCACCGGCCTGCTCGCCGCGGGTTACGACGACTCCCGGGCCGACCTTCCGCTGATCGTGACCTTCGACGGCAGCCCGTCGGTGGGCGAGCTGATCCCCGGGGCGGCGGCCAGTGCGCTGGCCGCGGTCGACGGCTGGGGGGTACGCGTGACGCGCGCCCAGGCCGCGGCGCTGTGGCCGAGGCTGACGAGCGGGTCGGCGCGATACCGCAAGATCTGGCTCGACGGCATCGCCCGGCCCGCCACCGACGTCAGTGTCCCGCTGGTCGGCGCGCCCGCGGCCTGGGCGGCCGGCCTGACCGGTGGCGGGGTCAAGGTGGGCGTGCTCGACACCGGGCTGGACGCCGACCACCCCGACCTCGCCGGCGCGATCGCCGAGACGGCCGACTTCACCGGTCGCGGCGACGGCGGCGTGGACGTGGCGGGCCACGGCACGGCCGTCGCCTCCGTCCTGGCCGGGTCGGGCGCGGCGTCCGGCGGCCGCTATCGCGGGATGGCGCCCGACGTGCGGCTCTACGGGGCCAAAGTGTGCGCGGCGGCCACCAGGTGTCAGGAGTCGGCGATCCTCGAGGGGATGCGCTGGGCGGTGCAGGACAAGGGCGTCAAGGTGGTTAACCTCAGCGCCGGCGAGCGCGACGACCCCGGCACGGATCTGCTCGAGGAGGCGGTGGACCGGCTCACCGCCGAGTTCGGGGCGCTGTTCGTGGTGGCGGCCGGCAACGGTGGCGAGGTGCGGTCCCCGGCGTCCGCGCCGTCGGCCCTGGCGGTGGGCGCGACGACCGAGGACGACGAGATCGCTAACTTCTCCCCCGCCGCCCGCGGGGACAAGCCGGACCTGCTGGCCCCCGGCGTCGACATCACCGCGGCCCGCTCCGGCGATTCGAGGCTGGACGGCAGGGCGTACACCAATCTGTCCGGCACGTCGCTGTCCGCGCCGCACGTGGCCGGTGCCGCCGCGCTGCTCGCGGAGCAGCATCCTGAGTGGACCGCGGCGCAGCTCAAGGCGGCGCTGGTGCGTGCCGCCACGCCGCTGGACGGCGGCCGGGCCGCCCGGCTCGACGTGGCCAAGGCGGTGGAATCGCCGCTGCCCGAGGTTGAGCAATTCGAGCCCGAGCAGTCCGAGGCCGAGCAGCCGGCGACCTTCAGGGTGTCGGCGACCTACATCGACCGGTCCGGCATCCTGGCCGCCGATGTCTACGGGCGCGCCTACGGCGACGACGGGGTGTACGACCTGAGCGCGCCGCTGCCCGCCGGCACCTACACCCTCGACGCGAAGGTGTTCGAGCCCGACGGCTCG
>NZ_JBFAZH010000632.1:0-4666 GCF_040681735.1 Actinoplanes sp. NPDC051633
GCTCGACACACCGCGCACCGAGCAGGCGTTCAGGAAGCTGCGGAAGCCCTCGGGGCTGCCGTGGTTCAGCAGGATGACCTCGGGCCGGCCGAGGTTCTCCCAGCGGCCGGTGCCGGCGGCGAGCTCGACGTGGTCGAAGCCGCACGCGGACACCGTCTTCAGCGCCCGCTGCTGATCGGAGTGCCGGACGAACACGTCCATCCGCACCTTCCACTGGTTCAGGGCGTACGCCCAGCGCAGCGTGTCCCTCATGCCGTCACCTCGGCGAGAACGTTGTCGATGTACCACTTCGCGACGCAGGTGGCCTCGGCGTAGCTGCCACCACCGAGCTCCGCCTTGTCGTGCTCCACGGTCAGCCAGCCGTCGTAGCCGGACGCGACGATCTCCCGCATCAGGGCCGGGAAGTCGACCAGGCCGCCGTCGGTGCCCATCTCGTAGAACCAGCGGTCCACCCCCGGCGCCATCAGCTCGGGGTCCGGCGGCGTGCGGTAGGCCTCGGTCGTGTCGACGGTGTGGGTGTCCTTGAAGTGGAAGCCGGTGCACCGATCCCGGTAGTCCCGGAACATCTGCACCGGGTCGACGCCGGCGATCGTGTGCTGCGCGGTGTCGCAGAAGAAGAACACCAGCTCGGGGTCGGTGTGGGCGAAGAACAGGTCGAGCTGCTCGCGGGTCCGGATCGCGCCCCAGAACTCGAAGTGGCAGGTGGTGCGCATCCCGTGCTGCAGGGTCAGCCGCCCGACCCGGTTCCACAGGTCACCCATGATCTTGATCTCGTCATCGGTCACCGGCTCCACCTGGAAGTATGTGGTGGACGGCATGACGATGAAGTTCTCCACCGACAGCCCGTCGACCGCCTGGATCGTCCGCGCACAGTCGGCGACGATCCGGTCGTGCGTCTCCCGGACGTGCGGTGCGGTGTACTTCGTCGCGTACGGGTAGGCGGAGAAGATGCCGGTGATCTTGTCGAAGCCGTTGTCCTGCAGGAACCGCTCGAATGCCGGCACCGACCCGTACAGGCCGGCCAGCATCGGCAGGTAGAAGAAGAACGTGTCGAAGCCCCGGAACCCCAGTGCCGACAGCTGTTTGACGTACCGGTCCATGTAGGCGCGGTTGAACGAGGGCGGCTGCGGCCCCTGCGGCGTCTCCGTCACCCAATGGTCCATGTAGGACCACTTCGTCGTCGTCACGTCGGTTCCCTTCGTGGTTGTCCGTAGCGGCCCGGCAGCGCGATCGCGGCCAGGCAGGCGATGCAGAGCAGACCGGCGCCGCAGAGCAGGCCCGCGCCGAAGCCGCGGGTCAGCGCCGCGGGTCCGACCAGGCCGGAGGTCACCGTCCAGCTGCTGGCGACCGCGACCAGGGTGGCCAGCCCGATGGCGCTGCCCACCTGCCGGGACGCGGAGAGCAGCCCGGATGCCAGACCCGACCGGCCCTCGCCCAGGCCCGAGGTGGCGGTCACGGTCAGCGGCAGCCCGGCGGCGCCGAAGCCCGCCATGGCGAGGATCAGCGGTGCGAGCACGTCCCACTGGTAGCGGCCCCCGACGTCGATGCCGGAGAGCCAGAGGAGCGCGCCCGCCGAGAGCAGGGAGCCCAGCATGAATGTCCGGCGTGGACCGAGCCGGCCGATCAACCGCGACGCGGCCCGGGCGCCGAGCGCGATGCCGACCGCTCCCGGAGTCAGCGCCAGGCCGGCGGTGAGCGGGTCCATGCCCAGCACCAGCTGCAGGTACAGGGTCAGGAAGAACATCGTCGCGGGTAGCGCCCCGCCGACCAGGGCGGCGAGGGCGTTGGCGACGGTGACCGGGCGTACCCGGAACACCGTGAGCGGGACCACCGGATCCTCGGCTCGGCGCTCCACGAGAATGAAGACGGCGAAAGCCGTCGCGGCGACGCCGAGGCACAGCAGGGCCGGCGCCGACAGCCAGCCCCGTTCCTCGCCGAGGATCACCGTCGCCACCAGGGCCGCGGTTGCGGCCGTGACCGACAACGAGCCGGGCAGGTCGAGCCGCCCCCGCACGAGCCCCGGAGCCCGGCCGGTCAGCGCCCACGCCGCGGCGACCACCAGGATCGCCGCCAGCGGCACGTTGACGAAGAAGATCCAGCGCCAGCTGAGCAGCCCGGTCAGGATGCCGCCGAACACGCCGCCCAACCCGCCGCCCGCCGCCGCGGCCGCGGTCAGCACGCTGAGCGCGCGAGCCCGCGCCTGCGGTGCGGTGAAGCCCGTGGTGATCAGGCTGAGCGTCGTCGGAACCAGCACGGCGCCGCCGACGCCCTGCACGAACCGG
The DNA here is from genome assembly GCF_040681735.1 of Actinoplanes sp. NPDC051633. Taxonomy (NCBI): domain Bacteria; kingdom Bacillati; phylum Actinomycetota; class Actinomycetes; order Micromonosporales; family Micromonosporaceae; genus Actinoplanes; species Actinoplanes sp. NPDC051633. The sequence goes on from NZ_JBFAZH010000632.1 coordinate 2,283, forward strand.
GCGGCGACCAGCTGCCAGCCCTCCTGGGCCAGCCCGGCGGCCAGACTGGCGACGGCGAACAGCAGCAGCCCGCCGACGAACGCCCTGCGGCGGCCCCACAGGTCGCCGACCCGGCCGCCGAGCAGCAGGAAACCCGCGAACGTGAGCGTGTAACTACTCACCACCCACTGCAGCCCGGTCGCCGACAGTCCGAGGCTCTCCTGGATCGGCGGCAGCGCGACGTTGACTATCGAGGCGTCCAGGACGCAGATGAACTGCGCGGCGCAGGCGATCGCCAGCAGCAGCCGAGGCCGGCGCGGCGGACCGTCGACCGTCATGGCCGGGCCGGCCGTCTGGCCGAGCGAGTCCGCCGGAATCACTGAAAGGTGTCCGTGAACTCGCGGTACGGCAGCGGCGGAACCGGGTCGAGAGTCTGCGCGCGGTCGTTGGCGTACGGCTCGTACTGCGTCGGCGCGGGCGCATCGACGGGCGGAAGGAACACCGGTACGCCGTCGTCGCCGAACCAGGCCAGCGCCGAGTCGTGACTTTCCTGGTTGTCGGCCGCGAACGACACCCAGTCCCGGTCGAACGGCGCGCGGGCGATCTCGTAGCAGCGGAAGTGCCAGATCCGCCACTCGCCGTCCTGCCGGATGAAGTCCACGCCGTACTTGCACCAGACCCAGTGCGCCCAGACCCGCTTGCCGTCGACCTCGCCACCCGAGAAGACCCATTCGGGTACGTTCTCCGCCACCGCCGGGTCGGTCAGCCCGGACTCGGTGCCGGCCATCAGCCACAGCCCTTTCGCGGTCTGCCCGTCCGCGCCGACCTCGATCACCGGGGTGGTCGTGTAGTGCAGCAGGAGCTTGCCGACCGGGCGCGGCCGCCCGCGGTGGTAGGCGGTCACCGACTCGTAGGTCGTGTAGACGCCGACGTTGTTGTAGCGGGAGCGGATGCCGGGGGTGCCGGGCTTCGCCCACAGCTCGTCGATGATCCGCTGGTCCTCGTACGCGTTGTGGTAGTGCATGTAGCGGTTGAAGACGTTCTCCACGGCTCCCCGGTCGGCGGCCCGGCCGGCTTCCTGGCGGACGGCCGCCAGCTGCGCCTCGACGTCCGCCAGCCGGCGGGCGAGGTCCTCGGCGGTCACGGCGTCGATGGTCATCGGTGCTCGCAATCTTGAGTCGGATCGGGTCGTCGGTCGCTGTCGGTAGTGGTGGTCAGGCCCGGGCCGCGGCTTGCTTCGCCAGGTCGTCGGCCAGCGCCCCGGCGCCGCGGATCGCGAGGGCGACGCTGGTCAGGGTCGGGTTGCACGAGTTCGCGGTGGGGATGAGGCCGTTGCCGGCCAGCACCAGCCCGGGTACGCCCCAGACCCGCGACTGCGGGTCGCACACGCTGGTCCCGTCGTCGGCCGGTCCCATCCGCACGGTGCCCATGTAGTGCAGCGAACTGCCGGCCGGCATGATCTTGGGCATCCCGGCGATGAACTCGCCGAGCGCGGCGGCCGCTCGGGCCTGGTGTCCGCGCGCGCGTTCGAGCTCGGCCTCCTCGCGCTCGGTCAGCTCGTAGGCGATCCGGATGCCCGGCAACCCGTTCTCGTCGGGTTCCTCGTCGACGAAGGTGAGCCGGTCCTGCGGCCGCGGCCACTTGCGGACGCCCCAGCCCATGCCGACGTAGCCGGCCGGGTTGTCCCGGTGCGGGCTGTCGGCCGGCAGCGGAGCGGGGCTGACCGGGCTGTACAGCATCTGCGCGTGGTAGGGGTGCCGTTCCTCGTCGAAGCCGACCGAGACGACCGCGCGGATCGGGTCGACCTGCGCCGCGGTGTCCGCCCTCGGCGGCACGGCGTCCGCACGCAGGGCGACGACACCGAACAGCAGTGGATGCTCGGTGAGATACCGGCCCAGTGCCGTGGGGCGGATTCCCGATGCCCACAGCAACTGCGGGGTTCGCAGGGCGTCCGCGGCGACGACCACCGCGTCGGCGTACACCACGTCCTCGGCGCCGGTGCGCGGGTCCCGCAGCACCGCGCCGACGACCTGCTCACCGTCACGCACGAGGCGCACGCACAACGTCTCGGGCCGCAGCGTGAAACGCGGGTCGTCGGGGACCGGCCCCAGGACGACATCGGTGCCGCTCCACCGCAGGGAGCCGTCGGATCGCGGATCGGCGGCGACCGGGAGCGGGCGGACGGTGATGCCGTCCGGGGCGAACTCCGCCCGGATCCGCTGAAGGATCGCGGTGGCCTGCGGCGAGTCGCCGAAGGCCGAACGCGTCACGTGCAGCAGCCGCTCGGCGGTGGAGATGTGCTCCTCCCACTCGTCGGCGTCGATGAACGGGATCCGCTCACTGCCGACCGGCCTGGGCGTGGCGCAGGTCCAGTGGACGCCCTGCCCGCCGACGCAGGTCGCCCC
>NZ_JBFAZH010000633.1:0-4658 GCF_040681735.1 Actinoplanes sp. NPDC051633
GGTTTCCGGCCCGATCGCGGCGGCCGCCGCGGTCGTCATGAACGCGAAGAAGTCGCCGGCCTCGTCCGGGCACGCGGCCACCCACAGCGCTTCCATGGTGAAGCTGGCGTCCCGGACCCACGAGTAGCGATAGTCCCAGTTGCGTTCGCCGCCCACGCTCTCCGGCAGCGAGGTGGTGGCGGCCGCGACGATCGCGCCGCTGGGCCGGAAGGTGAGGCCCTGCAGGACGCAACCGCTGTGCCGCACCAGGTCCCGCCACGGTCCCGCATAGTTCTGGTGCAGCGCCGACCACGACCGCCAGGCCGCGATCGTGCCGGCCAGCTGGCCGGTGAGCTCGTCCTGCGACCAGACCCGGGCGGGTTGCTCCTCGAGCGTCGAGCGGTGCAGCGCGAAGACCAGGGTGGCGCCGGCCGCCATCGGCACGCGGGCGGTCGCCGTGGACGACTCCACGGCGGACGGCACGGGACTGGTCAGCACCAGCCACTCCGCTCCGCCACGTGCGGTCACACCGCCCTCGACCGGCGAGAGCAGCGGGTGCAGCAGACCGTATTCCGGGCGCGGCGCGTACGTGATGTCCATGTCGACGGTGCCCTCCCGGCAGGTCACCGATCGGACGAGCAGATGCGGAACGTCACGACCGACGTCGTGGGCTCCGCTGCCGGCGCCCAGCACCAGCGCCTCGGTCAGGACGACGACGCCGCGCGAGGCGCGGAACGTGGTCTCCAGCACGAGCGTGCCGTCGAGATAGCGCCGTCGGCTGGTGTAATCGCCGGCCGGGCGGATCGACCAATGCCCGGCCGCGTCATCGAGCAGACGACCGAACACCGACGGGCTGTCGAATCGCGGGAAGCACAGCCAGTCCACCGAGCCGTCCGAGGTGACCAGGGCGGCGGAGTGGCAGTCGGACAGCATGGCGTGCGAGGCGATCGGAACGTTGCTCATGCCGGGGCCACCCTCGTCGTCAGCTCGGGCCCAGCGGGAAATCCGGGCGGTACCGGGCCATGCGGCGCTGCAGCAGATCGTTGGCGACATCGTCGTCGTGACGCAGGTACTGGGCGAGCATCGGGTACAGCCGCTCGATCCGCATGTTCGTGGCGTCCAGTTGGACGCTCGCCCCGTCGGCGTCGGCAAGGCGCAACTGCCGCCCGCTGTCGGCGCCGAACGGAGTCAGAGACGCGGTGGTGAGCCGATCCAGCCGGACGACCGGACGGTACCCGCGGAGTGTGCGGTAGTGCAGCACCCCTCCGGAGACCCACACCCGCAGCCACAGAGTCGAGATGAGACCGAACATGCCCAGCAGGGCGAACAGTGCCCCGACGACGAGCACGGCGCCCGTCCAGCGGACGAGCCCGTAGACACCGATGGCCAGCAGAACGCACCAGCCGGCGATCGCCACGACGCGCGGCCGGCCGACCACCCTGGCGTCTGGTCCCGGCCTGTGATCCGACGTGTGAACCAACCCCTCCGGCCGCCGGTAGACCTGGATTATCACCCCCCGGACCCGGGTCAGCCCAGCTGGTCGCGGCGACGCTTCAGATACGCGGTCTCGGCGGTGTTGCCGGCCAGCTCGATGGCCCGGTCGTAGGCCGCGCGGGCCTCCTGACTGCGGCCCGTCCGGCGCAGCAGGTCGGCGCGGGTCGCGTGGTAGGCGTGGTAGTAGGCGAGCTTGTCCTCCAGGCGGTCGACGGCCGCCAGCGCCACCTCCGGCCCGTCCAGCTCGGCGACCGCGATGGCCCGGTTGAGGGCGACGATCGGCGAGGAGTCGAGGTGGGCGAGCTGGTCGTAGAGGGCGACGACCTGTGACCAGTCGGTGTCGCGGACGTCCTTGGCGGAGGTGTGCACGGCGTTGATCGCCGCCAGGATCTGATAGCGACCCGGAGGAACGCCGGCGGCGGCAGCGGTCAGGCGCTCGCGCACCAGCCGGTGCCCCTCGGCGATGAGGGCCGCGTCCCAGGCTCCGCGGTCCTGCTCGGCGAGCGTGATCAGCTCGCCGTCCGCCGAGACGCGGGCGGCGCGGCGGGCCTCGGTGAGCAGCATCAGCGCCAGCAGCCCGGCCACCTCACCGTCCTGCGGCAGCAGGGCCCGGATCACCCGGGTGAGCCGGATCGCCTCGGCGGTCAGGTCGTGCCGCAGGGGATCGGTGTCCGGGCCGGTCGCCAGGTAGCCCTCGTTGAAGACGAGGAACAGGACGGCGAGTACGCCCGAGACGCGTCGCGGGAGATCCTGCGCGGACGGCACCCGGTACGGGATGCGGTTCGCCTTGATCTTGACCTTCGCGCGGGTGATCCGCCGGCCCATGGCGGCCTCCTGCACCAGGAAGGCGCGGGCGATCTCGGCCACGGTGAGGCCGCCGACCATGCGCAGCGTCAGCGCCACGCGGGTCTCCGGCGCCAGCGCCGGGTGGCAGCAGGTGAAGATCAGCCGGAGCCGCTCGTCGTCGATGACGTCGGGCGACCGCGGTGGGTCGTCGTCGTACAGCATCTGAGCCTCCTTCTGCTTGTCGTCACGCTTGTTCTCGCGCCGGATCCGGTCGATGGCCTTGCGGTTGGCGGTGGTGGTCAGCCAGGCCCCGGGATTGGGGGGTACGCCGTCGACCGGCCACCGTTCGACGGCGGTCGCGAACGCTTCGGCCGCCGCTTCCTCAGCGATGTCGAGATCACCGAAACGCCTGGTCAGTGCGGCGACCACGCGTGCCCACTCCTCGTGGTGCGCGCCCGTGATCGCCTCGTGGACGTCGTCGCTCACAGGAACGGCCGTACCTCGACCTTCCGGTTGCAGGCTCTGGACCCCGCGGCGGCGAGCTCGAGCGCCACGTCGAGGTCGGGCGCCTCGAAGACCCAGAAGCCGGCGATGTGCTCCTTGGACTCCAGGAAGGGCCCGTCGGTGAACAGCGCCTCGCCGCCGCCGCGGTTGTCGATGACGGTGGCGGTGCTGGGCGAGTTGAGGCCGCCGGCGAAGACCCAGTGGCCCTCGGCCTGGACGCGCTCGTTGAACGCGTCGATGGCGGCAATCTCCTCCGGCGTGCCGGAGTTGGTCTTGTCGTCGATCACGGAAACCAGATACTGCATCTCAGCTCATCTCTCCTTCTGTGTGCCGCGTGGTCGCTCATCCCTGCCACGAACACGTGCGCCCCGATCCGACACCGGCTGCGGGGTTTCTTCCAAGAATTTCGGTGGACCTGTCGGATCATGGCAGCGGCGTTCGTGGAAAAGGTAGGAGGCCGGGAACGCCGGCTTCGGAAGGAGTCGGAGTCATGTCGAGCCCCAGCGCATCGGAACCGCGAGCGACGTGGCGGGAGTGGGCCGGGCTGGCCGTGCTGGCGCTACCCACGCTGCTGGTGTCCCTGGACATCTTCGTCATGTTGCTGGCCCTGCCGCAGCTGAGCGCGCAACTGGGTGCGGGCAGCAGCCAACAGCTGTGGATCATGGATGTGTACGGGTTCATGGTCGCCGGCTTCATGATCACCATGGGGGCGATCGGTGACCGGATCGGCCGCCGCAAGCTGCTGCTCATCGGCGCGGTCCTGTTCGGGGTGGCCTCGGTGATCGCCTCTCAGGCAACCAGCCCGGGGATGCTGATCGCCGCCCGGGCGGTGCTGGGCGTCGCCGGCGCTGCCGTGTCCCCGTCGGTGCTGTCGCTGATCACGAACCTGTTCACCAACCCGAAGCAGCGGGCCAGTGCGATCGGCATCTGGGCGGGTTGCTTCGTGGTGGGCGCGATCATCGGCCCGGTCGTCGGCGGGGCGATGCTGGCGCACTTCTGGTGGGGCTCGGTGTTCCTGCTGGGCGTGCCGGCGATGGTGCTGCTGCTCGTGCTCGGCCCCGTCTTCCTGCCCGAGTACCGCAACCCGGCGGCCGGCCGCCTCGACCTCACCAGCGTGGCCCTGTCGCTCGCGGCGATCCTGCCGTTCATCTACGGGGTGAAGGAGCTGGCCCGGCACGGCTGGCAGCCCGTGTCCGTCGTCGCGATCGTGATCGGCGCGGCGTTCGGCGTGGTCTTCGCGCGGCGGCAGCAGACGCTGGCCGACCCGCTGCTGGACCTGCGCCTGTTCACCAACCCGCAGTTCAGCATCTCGCTGGGCGGCCTGCTGTCCTGCTCGATGCTCAACGGCGCCACCATGATGTTCACCGCGCAGCACTTCCAGCTGGTCGACGGCCTGACCCCGCTGCGGGCCGGCCTGGCGCTGCTGCCCGGCATGGTGACCAGCATCGTCAGCGTCCAGATCGCCCCGCTGCTGGCCCGCCGCATCCGCCCGGCCTACCTGATCGGCGCCGGCCTCGCCGTCACGGCGATCGGCATGCTGGTGATCACGCAGGCCGGCACCGCGAACGGACCCGCCGCCCTGATCACCGGCTTCGCCATCAGCTGCCTCGGGAGCGCTCCGCTGGTCGCCCTGGGCACGAACCTCGTGATGAGCTCCGTCCCACCGGAGAAGGCCGGCTCGGCGTCCGGAGTGGTCCAGACCAACAGCGAGTTCGGGTACGCGCTGGGCATCGCCGTCATGGGCAGCCTCGGCACCTTCGTCTACCGCACCCGGATCGCCGACGACCTGCCCTCCGGCCTGCCGGGCACCGCCGCCGACACCGCACGGGAGAGCATCACCGGCGCCGTCACGGTCGCCGGCGAGCTACCCGGCCGGCTCGGTGCCGCCGTGCTCG
>NZ_JBFAZH010000634.1:0-4649 GCF_040681735.1 Actinoplanes sp. NPDC051633
CTGGGCGGTGGTGGTTTCCAACTGAAGGTGATGCCGGAGCCGGCGCCTGGCCCGCAACAGCCGGAGACTGAACGCGGGCCGGGAGATGCCGAGGAGCCCCGCGGCCTGCGGGCCGGTGAGCCCCTCGAAGACCGTGAGCGTGAGCGCCTGCTGGTCGTCGACGCTCAGGCGCTGCCAGGCGCGGACCAGGTCGACGCGGGCGGCCACGCCATCGGCCTCGGCGCTGGTCGTTGCGGGTTCCCGCTGAATGCGCAGGGCGAGGCTCTGCTGCCGGGTCTCGCTGCGCTGCCGGTTGCGCAACACGTTGTGGGCGACCGTGAAGAGCCAGGCGCGGGCCTCGCCGCGCTCTGCGGGCACGTGGTCGAAGCGGCGCCACGCGGTCAGGAACACCTCGGCGACGACGTCGTCGGCCACGGCGAGGTGCGCCCGGCGCTCGACGAAGCACAACAGGTCGTCGTACGTCGCCCGGAACAGCTCCCGGAAGGCGGCCTCGGCGTCCGCCGCTCGTCGTCTCATGCCCTTCTCATGTCCGGCACCGCCCCCGCTGCTACAGGTGGTTTCGGAGCGCCGACGATATGCGTCCGCAGCAAGGGCATGAGGGGTCGTTCGACGAGCCGGTGAATCAGCCAGGCGGCGCCCAGGAGCACGACGACGGCGCCGGCGATCACCACCTCGGCCGGCAGGCCGGTCCGCAGGTGGGCGGTGCGGATGAGGCTGTACCCGACGCGCTGGTGCAGCAGGTAGAACGGGTAGGTCAGCGCGCCGGCGGTGGCCAGCCAGCGCCAGTCGACCCGGTCGGCGCGGCCCAGGGCGATCGCGAGCAGCGTCACGTACGCGACGGTGAGCAGGACGAAGGACGGCCAGACGGGTACGGCGAAGCCGGGTCTGAGGTCGAGCGTCCGGAGCAGCACGCCGTGCAGGCCGATCATCCAGGAGCCGGCCAGTAGCGCCCACAGCCGCCAGTCGCGCCGTGACCGGCGGAGCAGGAACATCGTGGTGCCGGCGATGAAGTACGGCGCGAAGTCGGGCATGACCAGCTCGCGCAGGAACTCCCCCGGCTGGAAGGCCGGGATGACGACGGCCGCGACCAGCCAGCCGGTGCAGAACACGCGCATCCGGCGTTCGGTCATGCCGCCGCCGAGGAGGCAGGCGAAGATCAGATAGAACTTGATCTCGCACCAGAGGGTCCAGTACACGGTGTCGACCGGATCGGTGCCGAGCGGTTCGGCCAGCATGGTCAGGTTGATCACGACGTCGGACAGCGGGGGCACCCCGGTGACCGGCACGCCGGCCGTCAGGGGCACGGCGGTGACCACGACCGCCGTGACGATCACGCACACCCAGAAGGCGGGGTAGAGCCGGGCGGCACGGGAGGCCACGAACTCGCGTACGGTCCGGCCCCAGCCGCTCAGGCTGATCACGAACCCGCTGATCATGAAGAAGACCTCGACGCCGAGGAAGCCGTAGATCAGCACGTGTGAGGCGTTGGGCAGGTGGTGGACGGGTGGTCGCACGCCGTCCAGCCGCCACGAGTCACCGAAGTGGTAGCCCGCCACCGCCAGCGCGCACAACAGTCTCAGTCCGTCCAGCGCCGCAAGCCGCCGCATCGCCGCTCCTCCCGCTCGGCGGACGCGTCGTCGCATCCGAGCGGTACATGTCCGGCACGGCGGCGATCCCTACGGCAAGGTCCTGCGGTATCGGACCTCGCGCATCGGGAAGCCCCTCGAGTCGTCGACCTTCGAGGCGCCGTCCGGGCCCCAGCCGGCGGCCTCGTAGAAGCGTCTGGCCTGCGCGTTCGTGTCCAGGACCCACAGCGTCAGCTCGCGGAAACCGGCCTCGGTCAGCCGGCGCACGCCGGCCGCCATGAGCAGCCGGCCGCCGCCCGTGCCCCACCGCGAGGGCAGCAGATAGATCGCCTGGACCTCGCCGACCGTGGCGGGATCGTCGTCCTGGTCGCGGGTGGGTGCGAAACAGTTGAAGCCGATCACCCCGTGCTCCTCGTCGTCGAGCACGAGGATCCCGGCCGGCGGCCGGGCGTCGCGGATCCACTGCCGCCAGCCCGGCTCCCGCCGGGCCGGATCCATCCGGTCGAGGTGCTCCTGCGGCACCTGCCCGCGGTAGGCCACCTGCCACGTCGCCACCTGCACGGCGGCGAGCGCGGCGGCATCGTCCATGGTGGCCGGTCGGACGGTCACGGCAGTCCGGCAAGGGTCGGCATCATGGCTGCGATTGTGGCATCGCCGCAGTTGTGCGCACTAAGGTCTTCCGGCGTGACTTCGCGGACCGACGAACTCAGAGACGCGCACGACGTGCTGGCCGCCTACTACCGCGAGCACCTGCCCGGGGCGCTGGCGAAGGCGCCGGTCGAGCGGGCCGTGCTCGACCTGTTCTGCGAGCTGACCCGCGACGCCGGCCTCGGCGGCGATGTCGGGGACGTCGGCTGCGGGACCGGCCGGATCATGCCCTACCTGGCGGCGCGGGGTCTGCGGCCGCGCGGGGTCGACCTCTCGCCCGAGATGGTGCGGGTGGCCCGGGAGGATCACCCCGACTTCGCGTTCGAGGTGGGCGATGTGCGGGCCCTGCCCTTCGCGGACGCCGAGCTGGCCGGGGTGGTCTGCTGGTATTCGCTGCTCTTCCTCGCCCCGGAGGACCGGGCCGTCGCCTTCGGCGAGCTCGCCCGCGTCGTCAAGCCCGGCGGATACTTCGTGACCGCCTTCAAGGCCGGCGACGGGAAGCTGCGCCGCTCGGGCCCGGCCGCCAGGCTGGGCGTCAACTTCGACCGGTACCACCTCTCGCCGGAGGAGATGCGGCGCTGGGCGACCGGGGCCGGCTTCACAATCGTGTACTGGGGCGGCCGGCCCGCCGAGGACGGCGAGGAGACGCCGCAGGGCTACCTACTCTGCCGCAAGGGCTGACCAGGGATCCTCGCGGCGCCAGAGCGTGGGCAGGTGCAGGGCGACCCCGTCCGCCCGAGCCAGGCGGTCCAGCTCCCGCATCGTGACGTCCAGGTCGTCACCCGCGTAGGGCAGCGCCCGCAGGGGCCGGTCGAGCGGCCGGAAGAAGTCGTCCCAGTGGATCAGGACGACGCGGCGGGCGCCGACCGCGCGCACGGTCTGCGACCAGTACGACTCGATGTACGACGGGGTCTGCAGGCCGAGCTGACCCACGCCGAGGTAGACGACGTCGGCCCGGTACCCGTCGAGCGCACGCGGCACGTACCCGGCGCTGCCCTGCACCAGCCCGGTCCGCCCGCTCTCATGCTGGACCAGCACCGACCACGCCTCGCCGCACCGGTAGGCGGGCGTCCTGACCGGCGGCACCACCGGCTCGGTGATGACGCCCGGGAAGCGGTCGGGCGGGCAGTGCCGCGACTCGATCCAGGTGAGGGTGAAGGCGCCGCGGGTCACCGGCTCCCCGGGCGTGACGACGCGGATCTGCTCCGCCGGCAGGCCCGCGCCGCGGCCGATGTTCGCGGTCGACTCGCCGCCGAACAGGGTGGCGCCGGTCTGCAGCGCCACGACCGCCGAGTCCATCGCGTGGTCGAAGTGGGAGTGCACCGGCAGCACGGTGTCGAGGCGGCGGTGGCCGAGCCGGGTGAGCGCGGCGCTGATCCGGGCGGAGTCCGGCGCGACCCTGCCGAAGCCGGCCTTGAGCAGGGACGGCCGCGAGAAGAAGCCGTCGGTCAGCACGGCCGACCGGCCGTCGTCGAAGACCAGCGACGCGACGCCGAGGAACGTGACGCTGAAGTCGCCGGGAGCACCCGGGACGTCGAAGCGGTGGGCGTACGAGCCCAGGTCGGGCCGGCCGGTCTTCAGGCGCATCGGCTCAACTTATCTTGAAGACCTTCCTGGGCTGGGTACTGACCAGGTCGACGATCGTCTCGCGGGCCTCGTGCTCGGTGAGGCGGTGGTCGGCCACCCGCTCGGCCAGGAAGCCCGCGTCCATGCGCCGCGACATGTCGTGGCGGGCCGGGATCGAGCACAGGGCGCGGGTGTCGTCGATGAAGCCGGAGAGGCGGCTGAACCCGGCGGTCTCGGTGACCGACTCCTGGAAGCGGCGGATCTCCGACGGGTTGTCGAGGAACCACCACGGCGCGCCCGCGTACACCGAGGGGTAGAAGCCGGCCAGCGGCGCGATCTCGCGGCTGTAGACGTCCGGGTCGACGGTGAAGAGCACGAGATGGAAGCCGGGGTACGTGCCGAAGCGGTCGAGCAGCGGCCGCAGCGCGCGGGTGTACTCGACCGCCACCGGGATGTCGTGGCCGGTGTCGGGGCCGAACCGCTCGAAGGTGCCGGTGTGGTGGTTGCGGTGGATGCCCGGGTGCAGCGTCATGACCAGACCGTCCTCACAGGACATCCGGGCCATCTCGAAGGTCATGTGGCGGCGGAACGCGTCCGCCTCGGCCGGTGACGCCTCGGACCGCAGCGCCGCCGCGTAGATCCGCGACGCCTCCGCCGCCGGTAAAGAAACGAATTTCCCTCAAGATTGGACAATATTCTACTGGTCATGGTGGCTCGTTTATGCACCGTTTATTGGATTGTTTATCGCGCGTATCTCAAAAGGACGTACACTTAAAGAAGTTGTATTAGGAACAATATATATTAGCATAACTTACATTGTCGATTTTATTCTCTCTCCAATGGCGTCGT
>NZ_JBFAZH010000635.1:0-4632 GCF_040681735.1 Actinoplanes sp. NPDC051633
TCTACGAGAGCCTGCTCCGCTTCAACGTGCTCGACGGGTCGCTGCACCCCGGGCTGGCAAAGAGCCTGGAGCAGCCCGACGACAACACGATGCGGCTGCCGCTGCAGGAGGGGACGAAGTGGTCCGACGGATCCGACCTGACCGCTGACGATGTCGTCTTCACCTTCGAGCTCGGCAAGACCGCGGCGGTCAACTTCTCGACCGTGTGGGAGTACATCGAGTCGGTCACCGCTCCCGACCCGCGGACGGTCGAGTTCAAGCTCAAGGCCAAGCCGTACAACCCCGGGCTGGTCAAGAACTACCTCGTGCAGACGCTGATCGTGCCGAAGGCGATCTTCAGCAAGATCGCCGCGGACAAGATCCCGGCCGAGACCAACCTCAAGCCGATCGGCTCGGGGCCGTTCCTGCTGGACAAGTACGACCAGACCCAGGTCAACCTGAAGCGCAACGACAACTATTGGGGCAAGCAGGCGTTCGGCACCCCGCCGATGACCACGATCAACCACCCCATCTTCAAGAGCAACCAGGACGGCGACCTCAAGCTGGAGAGCGGCGAGATCGACGCGAGCCAGCAGTTCACGGCGCAGATCTGGAAGATGTGGGAGTCCGGCAAGCCGGTCAGCACGTGGATGAAGAAGAAGCCCTACCACGTGCCGGGCAACCTGCCGCTGCTGATCTTCGGCCTGAACAAGAAGGGTCTCAACAACGTCAAGGTCCGCCAGGCGATCGCCTACGGCATCAACTACCCGAACATCGCGACCACGGCTATGTCGGACTACTCCGACCCGGCGCAGGCCAGCCTCATCGTGCCGTCGGGTTACGAGCAGAAGTTCTTCGACTCCGCCGCCGTCCAGGCCGAGGGCTGGAAGTACGACAAGGCGAAGGCGATCGAGATCCTCGAGAAGGACCTGCAGGCCAAGAAGGGCTCGGACGGCATCTACGTGCTGCCCGACGGCACCAAGCTGGGCGGCTGGAAGCTGATCACGCCGACCGGCTGGACCGACTGGAACACCGCCTGCGAGATCGTCGCGAAGTCGGCGAAGGAGATCGGCATCGGCATCACCACGGAGTTCCCGCAGTTCCCGACCATGTTCTCGCGGCTGCAGAACGGCAACTTCGACCTGGCGATGTACTCCTACACCGGCGTCAACCCGGCCAGCCCGTGGATCCGGTTCCGCGACGCCTTGGACAACCGAGGTGTGCCGGCGGCGGGCAAGACGGCGTTCTGGAACTACAACCGGTTCTCCAACCCCGACGTGCCCGCCCTGCTCGACACCGCGGCCGGCGCCAAGAGCGATGCCGAGGCCAAGGCGGCGTACGTCGAGCTCGACAAGATCTACCGCGCGAACGTGCCCGTCGTGCCTCTGATGTACCGCCCGCTCGAGTTCTTCGAGTTCAACCAGAACAACTGGACCAACTTCCCGAGCGAGGAGAACCCGTACGCCCCGCCCATGTGGCAGGGTGCGGGCATCCAATGGTTGTTCAAGATCAAGAAGGTTGGCACGTAGAGAAGGGCACGAGATGGCGCTGGCGAGATACCTCGGTCGCAAGCTCGCTTGGACCGTGGTGGTCCTGTTCGTGGCGCTGTTGCTGAACTTCCTGCTCCCCCGTCTCATCCCGGGCAACCCCATCGACGCCATCGTCGGCGGGCTTGCCCGGGGTGGGGGTACGGGGGGCGAGGATCTCCAGCGCATCCACGAGCACTTCATGCAGGAATTCGGGCTAGACAAGCCCCTGTGGCAGCAGTTCTTCATCTATCTCGGCAACCTGGCGCAAGGGGACTTCGGCACGTCGTTCGGCCAGTACCCCGCGCCGGTGGGCTCGCTGATCGGTGACGCGCTGCCCTGGACCATCGCCATCCAGCTGCCGGCGATCATCGTCGGCTGGGTCGTGGGCAACATCCTGGGCGCCGTGGCCGCGTTCAAGAGCGGCTGGTTCGACCGCGGGGCCTTCGTCGGCTCCCTGTTCTTCTCCAGCGTCCCGCCCTTCGCGTTCGCGATCATCCTGCTGTTCGTGGCGGGCGTGAAGCTGGGCATCCTGCCGGTCGGCGGGGCGTACTCGTTCGGCCTGACGCCGGAGTGGTCGTTCACCTTCTTCGGCGACGCCATCACGTACTTCTGGCTGCCGTTCTGGTCACTGGTGCTGGTCTTCATCGGCGGCCAGGCGGTCGGCATGAGGTCGATGGCCGTGTACGAGCTGGGCACGGACTACGTCAACTTCAACCGCGGCCTCGGCGTCAAGGACGGCTTCACCGTCCGCTACATCTTCCGGAACGCGATGCTGCCGCAGATCACCGGCCTGGCGTTGTCCATCGCCGCGCTGATCAGCGGCGGGCTGATCACCGAGCTGGTGTTCTCCTACCCCGGCCTGGGCACCCTGCTGTTCAACGCCATCGGCCAGAACGACTATCCCGTCATCCAGGCGATCACCCTGCTGATCACCGTGGCGGTGCTGGTCGCCAACTTCGCCGTCGACGTACTCACCGGATTCATCGATCCCAGGATCCGGGCCGCACAGAGCGGAGATCGCTGATGAGTCTTCGAGGTCTGTCCCCACGATTCTGGTTCGCCGCCGTCCTGGTCCTCTTCGTCGTGCTGGTCGGCCTCCTCGGGCCGCTGCTCGTGTCGGTCGGCCCGAACGACACCGTCGGCGGCCTCTACGACCCGCCGCAGTGCTGCGGCGCCCTGCTCCTCGGCACCGACAACGAGGGCCAGAGCGTCATCGCCAACCTGGTGTACGGCACGCGTACCTCACTGATCGTCGGCCTGATGGCCGGGGTCATCGCCACCGTGGTCGGCCTGCTGGTCGGGCTGGTGTCCGGTTACCGCGGCGGCTGGCTCGACGACGTGCTCACCGCGATCACCAACGTCGGCCTCGCCATCCCGGCCATCGTGGTGATCATCCTGGTCTCCGTGTCGCTGCCCCAGCGCAACCTCTACACGCTCGCGCTGGTCATCGGGCTGACCGCCTGGTTCTGGGTGGCCCGCGCGGTGCGGGCACAGGCGAGCAGCATCCGGACCCGGGAACACGTCGACGTCGCCCGGCTCTCCGGCGCCGGGTTCTGGTCGATCCTCGGCCGCGACGTCCTGCCGTACCTGCTGTCCTACGTCGTGATGGCGGCCGTCCTGCAGGTGTCCGGCGCGATCCTGTTCGAGTCGACGCTGAGCCTGCTGGGCCTCGGTCCCGGCAACGCGACGAGCCTGGGCACGATGCTCTACTGGGCGATCGCCTGGGGCTCGGTCCGCACCGGCGCCTGGTGGGCGTTCGTGCCGCCGACCGTGATGCTCACGTTGATCGTCTTCGGGCTGCTGCTCCTGCAGTCCAGCCTCAACGAGGTGTTCAACCCGCGCCTGCGCCGCGGCCGCGGGCGGCGCAAGAGCAAGACCCCGGACGAGCCGGTCGGGCCCGTCGGGATGCTGGAGACGCCGGTGACGGTCGGAACGGAGCCTCGCTGATGGGCACTCTCGTCGACGCCCGCGACATCCGCGGCGTCTACTACACCGGCGGCCAGGACGTCGTCGCGGTCGACAACGTCTCGATCCGGATCGAGGAGGGCGAGGTGCTCGGCCTCGCCGGCGAGTCGGGCAGCGGCAAGACCACGCTCGGCTCGATCATCTCGCTGATCGCCCGACCCCCGCTGCATGTCGAGCGAGGCACGCTGGAGATCGACGGCCAGGTGCAGGAGCTGGGCGGGGACGCCA
Organism: Actinoplanes sp. NPDC051633; assembly: GCF_040681735.1. NCBI lineage: Bacteria > Bacillati > Actinomycetota > Actinomycetes > Micromonosporales > Micromonosporaceae > Actinoplanes > Actinoplanes sp. NPDC051633. The sequence goes on from NZ_JBFAZH010000635.1 coordinate 3,702, forward strand.
AGGTTCCGCGTACCTGGCGGGGCGCGGTGGTCTCCATGCTGCCGCAGGGCGCGATGAACTCGCTCAGCCCGACCAAGCGCATCCGCCACCTGGTCTACGACGTCATGCGTTCGCACGACCGGAAAATCTCGCGGGACGAGGCGATGGACCGGGCCCGGCAGCGGATCACCACGCTGGGGTTGCCGGCCCGGGTCCTCGACGCCTATCCCCACCAGTTGTCCGGCGGCATGAAACAGCGGACCGTGACGATCATCAGCACCCTGCTCAACCCGCGGCTGCTGGTGGCCGACGAGCCGACCTCGGCGCTCGACGTGACCTCGCAGAAGATCCTGATCGAGATGCTGCTGGAGATGCTGCGCGAGAAGATCATCTCCGGGGTCATCTTCGTGACCCACGACCTGCCTGTGCTGCGCACCGTGGCCACCAACATCGGGGTGATGTACCAGGGCCGGTTGGTCGAACGGGGGCCTACGCAGATCATGGTGGACAGTCCGGCCCACCCGTACACGAAGGCGCTGATGAGTTCGGTGCTCGCGCCGGAGCCGAAGTACAGCCATACCCGCATCGAGGGGATGAGCAGCTTCGACCGTTCCCTCTTCGACGCCCCGGCGGTGATCCACCGATGACCGCGATCTACTCCGCCGAGCACATCACCAAGACCTTCGGGCCCGCGAAGAGCGGCGTGCACGCCGTCAAGGACGTCTCGTTCGAGTTGGAGCAGGGCAAGGTCACCACGATCGTCGGCGAGAGCGGCTCGGGCAAGTCGACGATCGCCCGGATGCTGCTCGGGCTGATGCCGATCACGTCCGGCCGGCTGGTCTTCGAGGGCAAGGACGTCACCCACCTCAAGGGGCGCGCCCGCACCGAGTACTGGCGCCACGTGCAGGCGGTGTTCCAGGACCCGTTCGCCGCGTTCAACCAGTTCTTCACG
>NZ_JBFAZH010000636.1:0-4630 GCF_040681735.1 Actinoplanes sp. NPDC051633
GTCCACGCCGGCCGACTCCGCATACTGCGCCAGCCACGCCGCGCGGGCCTCGCCGACCAGCGGCGGCCGGTCCAGGAAGCCGGTGCAGCGCCCGTCGCGCACGTGCAGCCGGCTGGTCACCATCTCGTCGAACAGCGCCGCGATCGGCTGCACGAGCACGTCCAGCGTCCCGGTGATCAGGATGGTGCGATGCCCCGCGGCCCGGTGCTGCCGGATCCGCCGGATCGCCTGCGGCTGTGCCCGGCGCAGCAGAGCGTCGCCGACCTTGTCGGCCACCAGCTGCTGCAGGCGCGCCTCGTCGACGCCCTCGTAGCGGCGCATGAACGCGCGCAGGAACTCGCCGCGGTCGTGCCGCTCCGCGGCGAAGTAACGCGGCAGGCTGCGGGCCAGGTCGGCCAGCTCACCGGTCCAGGCCGAGCGCGGCAGGTCGGACAGCTTCGCCATCAGGTAGGTCTCGATGACGTTCGACTTGACGATCGTGCCCTCGAGGTCGAAGACGGCGACCGTGCTGCCGTCCCCAGCCGGCTTGATCTGCCGCGGCGCGCGCGCCGGACGGGTGCGGCGGCGGGCGTCCGCGCCGCGCCGGCTGCCGGTGATCGCGGGGAAGTGGATGCGCTGCAGCCACTGCGTCCAGTCGATGTCGGCCGGGTCGAAGCCGTGCTCGGCGACCCGGTCGGGGGGCAGATCGTGGTGCAGCGCGAGCAGCGCGTCGGTGCGGTACACCGCCTCGTTCTGCACGTAGTCGCCGTACAGGTCGGAGAAGCGGCGCAGCGCGTCGGCGTCGGTCTTGAGCCTGGTGAGGTCGTCCTGCCAGCGCCGGACCCGGGCGGTGTGCGGCCCGTGCAGCAGCGCGCTCTGCGCCTTGTCCAGCACCTTCTCCGCCGTGCGCAGCATCCGGTCTGCCTTGGCCGCCCCGGGGAACTCCCAGGTCGGCGGCGTCACGTGGCCGTAGCCGCCGTCGGTCATCGGCTGCTCGGTGAAGAAGTCGCGCAGGTGGTGGTACATGTCGACGAAGGTCAGCGGGTTCCGGTCGCCGGAGCTGACGTGGTAGTACTTCGGCTGTTCGGGCGCCGGCACCTTCTCGGCGGGCTGGGTCGCCGCGGCGAGCACCGCGTTCACCACCAGGTCGACCGGGATCAGGTCGAGGATGCCGTCGGGCGGGCCGGGGAACTCCGCGATCAGCCCGCGGCCGTAGGCGAGGATCAGCGGGTCGGCCATCTTGTAGCCCTGGATCCACCCCGGGTACGGGTGCCGCAGCGCGCTCTCCACGATCGCCGGCCGCACCACCGACAGCGGCAGCTCGCCGGTCAGCAGGCTCTCGGCGACCCGCTCGCCGAGCGCCTTGGTGAACGTGTAGACGTCGTTCCACCCGGCCACCCGCGCGCGCAGCCGGCCGTGCTCGACCAGCTGCTTCTCCACCCAGTCGCGGCGCTTGCCCTCGGCCGCGGCGGCGGTCGAGCGCGGGCCCGACTTGCCGTGCTCCTTGTGCGCCTCGGCCAGCAGCTCGCGCAGCACCGCCGGGCGGCGGGAGTCGGCCTCGGAGTTGGCGCGCGCCACCTTCGACGCGGCCAGCTCGGTCTGCCAGTCGAGGTCGTGGTCGAGCGTGCGTTCCGGCACCGCGCCGTGGTGCACACCCTGCACGTACGCGGTCGACACGTGCACCACGTGCGGCCGGGCGCCCGAGCGCAGCACCGCCTGGTACAGGTCGTGCACACCCTGCACGTTGGTGCGGAACGCCTGGTCGATCGGGGGGTCGAAGGACACCGTCGAGGCGGCGTGCACCACCGCGGTCAGGTTGTCGGGCAGCTCGAGGTCGGCGTTGCCCAGGTCGCCGTCGAGGACGCTGACCCGCTCGCTGACCTCCGCCGCCGCGGCCTCCTCGCCCAGCCGTTCCCGCCACCGGTCGAAGACCGGAAGTCGCAGGAGCTTGGCGACGCGTTCCTCGGCGGGCTGACCGCTGCGTCCACGGACCAGGAGCGTGATCCGCATATCCGGATAGCTCGCCAGCACCCGCTCGAGGGTTGCCTGCCCGAGAAACCCGGTTGCCCCGGTGAGTAGCAGATTTCCCAAGTTCCACCTGTCCGTGCGGGCGCCGTCAAACGTTGATCACCGGCGATGGGCTTACCGTACTCGATCCTTCCGAATGCAAGGTGCAACCGGAAAGTGGTCAGAACCACTCACGCGTTCCGCCAGCGTTCGGCATCGGGCAGCATCTCGTTCATCGCCCCGGAACGGAAGCCCTCGACATTGAGGGGCACGCCCTTGAAGCCGGCCTCGTCGAGCGCCGAGTGCACGCCCGAGTCGGACCGCGCGTACTCGATGAGCTGCGCGTCGACCTCGACCCGCACGCTACCGCCGAGGTCGCGGACCCGGAGGTCCCGGACGCCGTGCGGGGCCAGCACGCGCCGCACTGCGCGTTCCGCCCGCTCCACCCGGCCCAGCCGCGCCGGAGTGATGGTGAGACCGTACGCGATGCGGCTCGACAGGCATGCGGCGGCCGGTTTGTCCCAGGTGTCCAGCGACCAGTGGCGGGCCAGGTCGCGAACGGCCGCCTTGTCCAGCCCGGCGTCGGCCAGCGGCGTGCGCACCCCGCGCTCGGCGGCCGCGCGGATGCCGGGACGGAAACCGGCGGCGAGGTCGGAGGCGTTGGTGCCGACCGCGATCGCGTCGAAGTGCTCCTCGCGGGCCAGCCCGGCGGCGGTGTCCAGCAGCGTGCTCTTGCAGAAGTAGCACCGGGTCGGCCCGTTCTCCCGGTACCCGGCCACGCTCATCTCGTCGGTCGCCAGTTTGCGGTGGGCGACGCCGAGCGTGCGGCAGAACTGCTCGGCCGCCGCGATCTCGTCCGCCGGAACGGCCGGGGACACGGCGGTGACGGCGATCACCTGCTCGGCGCCGAGTGCCCGGACGGCCGCGGCCAGCACGACACTAGAGTCGACCCCACCGGAGAAGGCCACCAGCGTGCGGCCGTATCCGGCGAGGTCACTCAGCATCTGCTGCGCGGCGGGCGGCAGGACCACGGAGGTCTCCTTCACGGAAAAGGGGCGTGATGGCTCAGGCTAACCAGGGCGTGGACCGGCCACCAAAGCCCGGTCCGCCCGCGGACCGGGCAGCGCGGACGGCCGATCTCGGATACGCGCGGCTGGACGTCGATCGGGCGGCCCGCACCGGCGACCCCGAGGTGGTGTTCGGCACGGGCAAGACGCCGGAGCAGATCGCCGGCGCCCTGGCCGAGCTGCACCGCGCACACCCGGGCCGCGCGGTGCTGGCCACCCGGCTTTCGGACGCGGCGATCGCCCGCTGCCGCGAGACCCTTCCCGGGGTACGCGTGAACGAGGCCGCCCGCACCGCGACGCTCGGCACGCCACTCACGCCGCGTGGCCGGGTTGCCGTGGTCGGCGCCGGGACGGGCGATCTGCCCGTCATGTCCGAGTGCGCCGCGACCATCGAGGTCTTCGGGTCCGCGCCGGACCTGGTCGTCGACGTGGGTGTCGCCGGTCTGCACCGGCTGCTCGCCGAGCGCGACCGGATCGACGCCGCCGACGTGGTGGTCGCGGTGGCCGGCATGGAGGCGGCGCTGCCGTCCGTGCTGGGCGGCCTGACCGGCACCACGCTGATCGCGGTCCCGACCAGCGTCGGATACGGCTGGAACATGGACGGCGTCACCGCCTGGCTGGCGATGGTCAACAGCTGCGCCCCGGGCGTGCTCACCGTCAACGTCGACAACGGCTTCGGCGCCGGGGTGGCGGCCGCCCGCATCGCCCGGCGGATCGGCGCCGCATGACGGCCATCTGGGTCGATGCGTCCAACGGCGCCGCCGGCGACATGCTCCTCGCCGCGCTGATCGACGCCGGCGCGACCGTCTCCGCGATCCGGGCCGGCCTGGACGCGTTGCGCGTGGAGCCCATCCGGCTGGACGTCGAGGGGGTCCGCCGCCACGGCTTCCGCGCCACGCACGTGACCGTGGTGGCGCCCGAGACCGGCACCGAGCGGCATCTGGCCGACGTGCTGGCCATCGTGACCGCGGCCCGGTTGCCCGCGCCGGTGCGCGACCTCGCCGTGGCGACCTTCACCCGGCTGGCCGAGGCCGAGGCGCGGGTGCACGGCACCGACGTCGAGGAGGTGCACTTCCACGAGGTCGGCGCGCTGGACGCCATCGCCGACGTCACCGGCTGCGCGCTCGCCCTGCAAGACCTCGGCCTGCTCGAGCCGGGCGCGGTGCGCGTGGTGGGGCCGATCGCGGCCGGCTCGGGCCATGCCACCACCGCCCACGGCCGGATGCCGTTGCCCGCGCCCGCCGTCCTCGAGATCCTCACGGCCGCCGGCGCGCCGATGGCCGCTCACCCGGCGCCGATGGAGCTGTGCACCCCGACCGGCGCCGCCCTGCTGGCCACCCTCGCCACCGGGTGGGGGCCGCCACCGGCCATGACCACCCGAGCCGCCGGGGTCGGCGCCGGCACCCGCGATCCCGAGACCCATCCGAACGTGGTCCGGGTGTTGCTCGGCTCGCGAGCGGCCGCCGCCGAGACGCCCGAGGCGACGCCGCTGCACCAACCGCTGCACCAGGTGGAGGCGACGGTCGACGACCTCGACCCGCGGATCTGGCCGGATCTGCTGGACCGGCTGCGGTCGG
>NZ_JBFAZH010000637.1:0-4628 GCF_040681735.1 Actinoplanes sp. NPDC051633
GCGGGCCCCGACAGCCCCGCGGCCAGGCCCGCCTGCGCCGAGGCGGCACGACACGGCGTCGTCGAGGCCGGCGCCGGCGGCGGCCGCCGGTTCGTGCACGCGCTTGTGCAGGAGGTGGTGCTGGACGCGCTGCCGGCCGGCCGCGCCGCCCGGTTGCATGCCGCGGTCGCCGCCGAGCTCGCGAAGTCCCGCGGCACGAGCCCGGACGAGCTGGCCCGGCACCTGTGGGCGGCCCGGGAACTGGTCGGCGAGGCCGCCGTGCCCGCGCTCCTGGCGGCCGCGGACGCCGCCGCGGCGGTGTACGCGCTGGAACAGGCCGAGACCCACCTGCGCCACGCCCTCACGCTGGTCACCGACCCGACCGCCGAGCTGTCGCTGCTGCTGCGGCTCTTCCGGCTCATCATGACCGGCCGCGGCTGGGGTGACGAGGATGTGCGGGCGGTGGTGGACCGCGCCATGGAGCTCGGCGCGGCCGGGGCCTACAACGACGACACGGCGCAGCTGTGGTGGTCGCTCTACTTCTTCCTGCTCGACCGCAACGATCCGTCCTACGTGGACATCGCCCGAACCCTGCGGGCCGCCCCCGCCGAGGAGCTCAACCACGCATCGCTCGCCGTGGTCGACCTCACCGGCATCTTCGCCGCCCTGGCCGAGGACGACCGCGACCGGGCGTACGAGCACCTGCGGGCCGCGCGCGGGCACGTCGAGGCCGCGCCCGCCGCCGAGCTCGCCGCCTTCGACGAGCACCTGCACGTGATGCTGCTGCTGATCGAGGGTTACTGGGCCGCCCTGCACGGCGATCGGGAGGCGTACCGGTCCGCGGCCGGTGCGGCCGTGGCGCTCGCCGACGCCGACGGCCGTCCGTTCCCGCGGGCGGTGGCCCGCACGCTGGGCGCCGCCTGCGGCCCGTATCTGTCCGATGTGTCGTTCGCGGGTGACCTCGCCCGGCGGGCGCTCGAGCTCGACCGGCGATTCCGCTTCGGCTGGCTGGAGTCGATCGCCGCGTGGGTGCGGGCCTGGGCCGCCGGCGATGCGGCGAACCTCGAAGCCGGAATGGCGCGGATAATCGAGGCCGGTCACCTCGGCAACGAGTCGGTGCTGTCGTTGATGCTGGCCGACGTCCATCGGCGCGACGGCCGCCCGGAGGCGGCCCGCGAGGCGCTGCTGCGCGCCCGCCGCAACCCAGGGCCCTATCGCGGGCTGATCGTCGACCTCGTCGATAAGCGGCTGGCCCACTGATTTCTGTTGCCAACTTCCCTGCGCTGCCTGGAACAGGGCGCTAGGAAGCCGGGCCGCCGCCGAAGCCGATCTCGTTGCCGTCCAGGTCGTGGTAGATGACTTTGCGGACGCCGTTGTCGTAGGTCTCGCGGCTGGCCGGCTCGATGCCGCGAGACGTGATGGCGGTGACCCGCTCATCCAGGTCGTCGACGAAGAGCGTGACCTGTGCGTGGCCGGCGTGGTCCGGCTCGAGCTCGACATACAGCCAGGCGTTGTCGAGCACGGCGAAGACTGCCTCGGTCTCGTGGGCCAGGAACGCCGGCGGTGCGCCGAGCAGTTTCTCGTACCACGCGACCGAGGCCGGATAATCGCTGACGGACATCCCGGCGAACATGTCGACGACGGCCATGCCCGCCACTCTAAATGGGGTCGAGCATTTCGATGCCATTGTCGGCGGCGATCTTCATGACCTGCTCCATCGTCGGCGGCCCATCGGTGGCACTCGCCGCCACCACCGCCCGGGTGAAGCCCTCCATCGGCGCGCCCGGAGCATGCACGAGCAGGGCGACCGCGTCGGACGACGACTCGTTGCGAATCGTGTGCGGGACACCGCCGGCGAGCGGGACCACGTCGCCGGCCCGGGCCGTCACCCGCGAGCGCGGCGCTCCCGCGGGCGCCGTGTAGAAGGTGAACTCGCCGCTGAGCACGTGGTAGATCTCGCCCGGCTCGTGGCGGTGCATGACCGGTGGGCCGCCGCCCGGCGGCATCCGGACCTCGACGGCGAAGAGTGCACCGCCGGTCTCCGCGCTGGTCGCGAGGATGGTGATCTCGTCTCGCCCCATCGTGAGGCGTTCACATGTGGCACGATCGACAGGTAGCTTGTCCATGTCCCCAATTTAGACAGGTGACCTGTCGATGTCAACCCGCTTGCCGGTCACGCAGGGCCGAGTTCGCCCGCTCAACCTCGCCAGCCTCGCGCGCGAGGTCTTCGTCGCGCTCAACGACCTGGTGATCACCCATCTGGCCGAGCACGGCCACGGCGAGATCAGGCCCGCGCACAGTGTCGTCTTCCAGTTCCTCGACGACGACGGGACGACGGTCAGCGTCCTGGCCGAGCGGGCCGGCATCACCAAGCAGGCGATGGCCGAGCTGGTCGTCCATCTTGAGGAACGCGGGTACGTGACCAGGCGGCCCGACCCGGCCGATCGCCGGGCCAAGCTGGTGTTGCCGACCGAGCGCGGCCGCGAGGTGATCGACCTGGCGCAGGCGTTCGTACCCGAAGTCGAGAGCCGGCTCGTCACGATGATCGGCGCCGACCGGCTCGCGGCCCTCAGTGAAGATCTCGAAACGATCCTCTCCGGCGTACGCCGGGTGAAATGACCCTGGGTTGACACCCGCGAAACATGACCGCCGCACCCGCGACACCCACGGTCGCCAGCATGGGTCGCATGACGGTCGGATCGGATGACGGTGTCGGCGCGCTCGCCGGGTTCACCGTCGCGGTGACCGCCGAACGACGCCGCGACGAGATGGCGGCCCTGCTGGCCCGTCGCGGCGCCCGGGTGGTCACCGCCTCGGCCATCACGATCGTCCCGCTGGCCGACGACGAGGCCCTGCGCGCGGCGACGGCGGCCTGCATCGGGCTCACCCCCGACCTCGTGATCGCCACCACCGGCTTCGGGTTCCGTGGCTGGCTGGAGGCCGCCGACGGGTGGGGGATGGGCGATGACCTGCGCGCGGTGCTGCAGCGGGCGCGGATCGTCGCCCGTGGCCCGAAGCCCTGCGGCGCCATCCGGGCGGCCGGGCTCAGCGAGGACTGGGCGGCCGCCACCGAGGCATCCGAGGAGATCCTGGAGCGGCTGCTCGGCGAGGGTGTCACCGGGCTGCGGATCGTGGTGCAGGAGCACGGCGAACCGCAGACGGAGTTCGTCGCGGCGCTGCGTACGGCCGGCGCCGCCGTGGTCGAGGTCCCGGTCTACCGCTGGACGCTGCCGCCGGATCTCACCCCGGTCCGGCGGCTGGTCGACCAGGTCGTCCAGCGCCAGGTCGACGCCGTCACCTTCACCAGCGCCCCGGCCGTACGGGCGTTCCTGCAGGTCGCCGGGCCCGCCCGGTCCGCGGTGCTCGACCGGTTCCGTGGCGGCGTCATGGCCGCCTGCGTCGGACCGGTCACCGCGCAACCGCTGACCCAGGAGCAGGTTCCGGTGGTGGCGCCGCAGCGGTTCCGGCTGGGCGCGCTGATCAAGGCGATCACCGACGAGTTGCCGCGGCGGGCCGTCCGGATCCGGGCCGGCGGGACGAGCCTCGAGCTGCGCGGGCACGCCGTGCTGATCGACGGCACGCTGCACACCCTCGCGCCGGCCTCGATGACCATCCTGACCGCGCTGGCCGACCGCCCCGGCGTGGTGGTCTCCAAGGAGCAGCTGGCGGCGAACCTGCCACGCGGCAACGACGGCCACGCGGTCGACGTGGCGATCGCCCGGCTGCGCACCGCCCTCGGCAGCGGGAAGCACATCGAGACGGTGATCAAGCGCGGCTACCGCCTCCGCGTCGACGAGGCGGCATGAGGCCCGTGAGCCGCGGGGGTCACGGCGATGGCGGCCCGCTCGTCGCGGTGGCGCACGGGACCCGGTCGGCGACCGGTCAGGCGCAGATCCGGGCGCTGGCCGACACCGTCGCGATGACCCGGCCCGGCCTCGACGTGCGACTGACCCATGTGGACGTACAGCGGCCGCGGCTCGTCGACACGATGGGCGGCCTCGCTCCCTCGGGCGGAGCGCCGGTGATCGTGCCGCTGTTGCTCTCCACCGGCTACCACGTGCGGGTGGACATCGCCGAAGCGGCGGGCGGCAGCGTGGTGACACCGCCGCTGGGGCCGGACCCGCTGCTCACCGAGATCATGGCCGAGCGGATCGGGCCGCACGACGCGGTGGTGCTCGCCGCGGCCGGTTCGTCGGATCCGGGCTGGCGGGCGCAGGCGCGGAGCGTGGCGGACGATCTCGGCGCGCGGCTCGCCTTCGTCAAGGAGGCGGAGCAGACCGTCGCGCACCTTCGGCGGCAGGGCGCCGAGCGGATCGTCGTCGCCGCGTACCTGCTCGCCGACGGCCTCTTCTACCGGACGTTGCACCGGTCGGGCGCCGACCGGGTGACGGCCCCGCTGTGTCTCGACCCGCGGGTCGCCGGCCTGGTCGCGCGGCGCTATGACGAGGCCGCCGCCCTCACCCGGGCCTGAGACGCGAACAGCTTCCAGTGGCCCTCGGTGATGACGTCGACGGCGCCGGCGACTACTCGGATGGCGGTGTCGTCGTCGATGGCGTAGGCCGGGTTGGGCAGGGCGGCGGCCCAGCGTTCGGCCGCGGCCATCGTGTTCTCCGGCAGGTCGGGGTGGTCGACGTGCGGGAATATCGAGA
>NZ_JBFAZH010000638.1:0-4627 GCF_040681735.1 Actinoplanes sp. NPDC051633
GATCGAGCTGTAGCCGACGTCGTTGCCGTCGTGCCGGGCGCGCAGGCCGAAGACGCCCTCCAGCAGGCGCTCCTTGACCGGGCGGTCGGCCGGCAGGACCCGGGCGACGTCCTCGAAGCCGTGCACCGTGGCGTCGATCGCCTCCTGCAGCTGCGCGATCTCCCACTCGTCCTTGACCAGCTTGAGCTCGGAGATCACCCGGGCCAGGTCACGGTCGCGGCGCACCGACGGGTCGGGCTCGTAGGCGAGCACCGCGCGGTCGACTGCCGGGTCGAGACCGCGCAGGACACGGGTACGCGCCGGCGCGCAGTCGGCCAGCGCCCGGCCCAGGTCGCCGTAGGGCGCGGTCTCGACGGCCAGCTCCGTCGACTTCTCGGCCAGCGTGTGCCGGCGGCCGACCCACAGCTCGCCGTCGCGGCTGCGGAAGAACGCGTCGGTGTCCTTGGAGTTGCGCTGCTTGGTGTAGAGGATCGCGTCGTGGCCCGAGCCGGTCGGCTTGAGCACCAGAACGCTGTCGGGGTCGCGGTCACCGGTCAGGTAGACGTGATCACTGCCGGGGCGGAAGTGGTAGTCGGTGTCGTTGGCCCGGACCTTCTCGTTGCCGCTCGGGATGATCAGCGTCTCGCCCGGGAAGGCGGCGGAGAGCTCGGCGCGGCGCTTGGCGTAGTTCGGGCCCTCGGGCAGCGGCGTCACGGCGAGCGCGTCCTCCCGCCAGCCGCCGCGCATGAACTCCAGGAACGCCTCGGGGTAGTCGGGGTCGTGCGACTCGGTCTTGACCGCCGGTTGCGCCTGCTGCGACTCGGCCATGGTGGGTCCTCCCGTTCCTTCGCGTCCCACCCTGACCGTATCAATGCCGGACGGGTCAGCCCGGCAGGGTGAGGCAGGCCACGCGCTCGCCGGCGGTTCCTGCCAGGCCCGGTTCGGTACGCGTTCGCGTCATGTGCACGATCACCGAGCGTGGCGGCGTGAGCTCGTCGAAGGCCCACTCCTGCACCGCCGTCGCGGTGGCCGCCCCCTCCCGGTCGGCGGTGAAGTCCAGCCACACCTCGTTCTCGGGATTGGCGTAGGCGGGGTCGGGGCCGGATGGCGACGCGGATCCGGACGGCGTGGAGGTGGCCGGCTTGGAGGTGGCCGGCTTGGAGGTGGCCGACTTGGAGGGAGTCGGCTTGGCGGAGGCCTGCTTCGAGGGGGCCGGCGTGGAGGCGGACGGCGTCGGTGACTGCTCATGCTGGTAATGCGGGCCGGCCGCGGCCGGGTCCGGGGTGCACGGCTTGGTGTGCAGATGTGCGCCGTAGGTGCGCCGCGGCAGCATCCCGGTCACCGCCAGCCGCACCGTGATCCCGCTCGCCACCCGGGCCGTCGTCACCTGCGCGGTTGCGCCCACCGGCACGATCCGCGGGTCAAAGGTGATCGCGGTCGTCCCGTCCTCGGTGAACGTGCCGGAGGCGAGCGTCTCGGGCATCGCCATGTCGTCCGGCCCGAACAGCCCGCCCGTGGACATCGGCGCCGGCTCGGCGATCGGCTCGACCGGCCGGAACGGCTCGGACGGGGTGGACCCGGCGCAGCCGGTGAGCACGACGGGCAGGGCGAGGATCACGAGGCGGCGCACTTCGAGATCATGTCAAAATCGGACTAAACAGGCGAGCATCCCCCTGGCTTTTTGCGCGGCCGGGCGTAAGGCTTAGCGGCAACGAGAGGAGCGCGGCATGGGCTACGCGGTCGTCATGGGGGAGTCGCTCGTCGATCTGCTGGAGACCGGCCAGGACGGCGAGTTGATCTACCGCCAGGCGATCGGGGGCGGTCCGCTGAACGTCGCGGTCGGCGCCACCCGGCTCGGCGGGGACGTGCAGTTCGCCGGCACGCTCGGCAACGACATCCTCGGTGACCGGATCGCCCAGTTCCTGCGTACCGCCGGGGTCGGGGTGCGGCTGCTGAAGCGGGTGCAGGTGCCGACCACGCTGGCGGTCACCACCTTCGAGGGCGCCGAGCCGACCTTCACCTTCTACGGCGAACCGCCGTCGTACTCGCTGCTCGAGGCCGCCGATCTGGACGCCGGGCTGCTGGCCGGCGCCGACGTCGTCTACACCGGCTCGATCGCCCTGCTGCGCGAGCCGTTCCGGTCCGCGGGGCGGGCGGCCTGGCAGGTGGACGGCCCGCTGAAGGTGTTCGACCCCAACGTGCGGCCGACGCTGCTGCCGGACGCCGCCGCGGTGGACGCGTTGCGCACGCTCGTCGAGGAGTTCTTCGCCACCGCCGACCTGGTCAAGATGAGCCTGGCCGACGCCGAGGTGCTCTACGACGGCGCCGCGGCGCCGGCCGCCGCCGAGCGGGTGCTCAAGCTCGGGGCCAGGGGCGTCTTGTTGACCTGCGGGGCCAAGGGCGCGTACGTGGCCGCGCACGACGGCGGCGCGATGCTGCCCGCGCCGGCGGTGAACGCCGTGGACGCGACCGGCGGCGGCGACTCGGTGATGGGCGCGCTGATCCGGCGCCTGCTCGCCGACGGGATGCCGCCCGGCGTGTCCGGCTGGGAGCGCAACCTCCGCTTCGCCCTCGCGGTCGCCGGCCTGGTCTGCGAGCGGCACGGCGGCGCGACCGCGATGCCGACGAACGAGGAGCTCACCGCCCGCTGGGGCGCCCTGGTCTGACGAAGTGGTAGCCCACGCGCCTTTGCGCCCGTGGAATGCGTCTGTGGGCTACCACTATTTTGCTTGGCGCTATCCGAGGGCCTTCTCGATGAAGCGTTGACGGTCGAGCAGGGCCCTCTCGACGCGGACCTCGGCGACCACCGCCTCGCCGTCGGTCACCGTCACCTCGAAGGTCAGCTTGCGGCCGTCCACCTTGGCCAGCGTCGCCGTGACCTGCACGGTGCGGCCGACCGGGGTGGGCGCCCGGTGATCGACCTCGGCGCGGGTGCCCACCGTGGTCAGACCGCCGGGCAGCTGCCGCGCGGTGGCCGCCACCGTGGCCGCCTCGGCCAGGGCCAGCACCCGTGGGGTGCCGAGCACCGGCACGTCGCCGGAGCCCAGGGACTGCGCGGTGTCGGCGTCCGTGACGGTCAGCTCCAGCTTGGCGCTGAGGCCGGGGGCGAACTCCGGGATGTCCATGCCCGGATCCTACGGGCGTTGCCACATCGAGTGGTCCTCGCCGGCCGCGGACTCGACCGCGCCGGCCGCCGTGGGCGCGACCTCGCCGGTCATCAGCGGGGCCGGGCCGCGGGCGACCCGGGCGCGCTCGGCCAGCTCGTCGGCCAGCGCCCAGGCCTCGCGCAGGTCGCGGTCGTGGGCCACGCCGGCCCGCCCGCCGGCCGTGTCGGCGTAGACGGTGGCCAGGCCCAGCCGGCGCTGGATCGGGCCCTGGATGACCCGGACGCTCTGCAGGCGGGCGTAGGGGACCAGGGACAGCTCGCGGGTGAGCAGGCCCCACCGGGTCACGAACACCTCGGGATGCAGGCCGGCGCCCAGCCGGCGCAGCGCGAACGGGTGCAGCCACCGGGCCCGGTCCGGCGGCGGGGTGGTCGGCAGCGCCATCAGGTCGACGCCGGGCAGCACGTCCCACACCAGCGCGCGGCCGGTGTCGTTGTCGCCGACCGGGAGCAGCCGGTCGGAGCGCTTGTCGTTGCCGTTGCCCGGGCCCGCGTACCCGGCGATGTCCAGCCGCAGGTGCAGCCAGCGCTTGCCACGCCAGAGCAGCGGCCACGTCACGCCCACCGACTGCACCCGGTTGAGCGGCACCACCTGGCTGCGCGTCTCCAGCAGCCCGTAGCGCACCACCAGCCGGCCGCCGGCGTCACGGGCCAGCCGGAAATCCCAGTCCTGCAGCACCCGCCGCACCGGCTGGAGCAGCACACCGGCCATCGCCGTGAACGTCGACGCGATCCCGATGAACGTCCACGCCCCCTCCAGCACGAACTGCATGACCACGAACGCCACACCGAACGGCAGGAAGAACGCCTGCGGCGTGAGCAGCTGGCTGATCACCACGTCGCGGTTGCGCACGCGCAACATCGGGCGTTCCAGGGCGGGCGCGCCGGGGGCGGCGACCGCCGGGCCGTTCTCCACCCCTGCGGTACGCCCGGCGAGCGCGAGCAGCCGTTCCCGCAGCGCCGCGGCGTCCCGGACCGTCAGGAAGGCCAGCGGCGCCTCGGTCTTGCCGCCGCCGACGACCTCGAGCCGCAGCTCGGCCAGGCCGGTGAGCTGCGCCAGCAACGGCCGCCGCAGCTCCACGGCCTGCAGACGCTCCAGGGGGATGGCCCGGTTGCGGCGCCAGAGCAGGCCGTCCTGGATGCGCAGCTCACGGCCGACGACGTGGTAGCCGGTGTTCAGCCAGTTGATCAGCGAGAAGATCACCACGGCCACCGCGAGCGCCAGCACGACCAGGGCGAACTTCTCGAAGCCGATCTGCGCGAGCGTCTGCCACGACAGCGCGACCACGATCACCACGATCGACTTGGCGCCGTGCAGGACCGGGCTCAGCGGATGCAGCCGCTTCCTCGGCTCAGTGCCACTACCGGCCGCTGAGCCTTCGGCAAGGGCGGAGAACCCCGGCCCCTGCGTTTACGGTATAACTTGTCTACCTCTATGACTTCTCCACTTTCTTCGTCTATGAGCCTCTGAGAGCCTTTATAGAC
>NZ_JBFAZH010000639.1:0-4627 GCF_040681735.1 Actinoplanes sp. NPDC051633
GTGGGTGCTCCGGCGTAGCGGTCGTCGGTCGGCCGGCTTCGGAATGCCGGCACCGGCCAAGATCTCCGGCGCTCGCAAGATCGTTTGGGCGGGTCGCGGCCCCGCCGCCACCCCCACCCCGGCACTGGGTGGGCCTCCATGTTGGGGGCCGGGTATGACAAGTCCCGGCCGTCGTCCACAGGACGTCAGGCGAACTCGTTGACCTCGAAGGGCTCGCCGGCCGGGACCTTGACGTGTCCCGGGCGTACCCAGCACAGCAGCCGCTGCGGCAGCAGGGCCGCCGGGACGCGGCCCGCCCGTCGCACCACGTAGCCCTCCGAGTCGCGCTGGTCGCGCCGGCGCCACCAGGCCGCTCGCGCCTCCGACAGGCTCGCGCCGCGATACAGGACCGGGACCACCGGCAGTTCCAGGCGTTCCGCCCAGTCCACCGTGTCGTCCCAGCCCAGCAGCGTGTCCGTCTCGTCCCAGATGCCGTGCACGATGAAGACCCCGGGCAGGTCCGTGTACGCGATGCCCCGGCGCGCCCACATCGACTCGCCGCAGACCCGCCAGTGGTCCGGGATGTGGTGGGCGATCATCGTCCAGAGCGCCGTCGCCGGGCGGTCCCAGGGCTGCGCGGTCTGCACCGCGTCGCGGGTGAAGGTGAGCGCGCCGCCGTCCAGCTTCTCCGTGGTCACCAGCTCGGCGTCCAACTCGGACAGATCGGCCTGCGCGGGGCCGCGGGCCGAGTCCGGGAAGTGGTGGGCGGTCATCGGCGGGCGAGGTAGCGCTCGTGCATGGTCCGGATGCCGGCCTCTCCCACGCGTTCGTCGGCGGAGCGGCCGGCGTCGCGGCGGACGCACTCCTCGACCGGCACCCCGGTGAAGTCGTGGAGCTCGAAGAGCGCCCCGAGGCGGGCGGCCAGCGCCGCCCACTGCCGCACCAGGCCCGGGCGCAGGTTGGTGTCGTCGATCATGACGTCGGCCCGAGCGGTCAGCAGGGTCTCGACCATGCCCCGCTGGACGACCGTGACCTGGCCCTCGGCCCATGGGGTGTAGATCCGCCGGCCGTGCAGCATCCGCCGCAGGTCGTCGCGGTTGACCCGGACCACCCAGGGCTGCAGCCGGCGCGCGAAAGTGGTCTTGCCCGAGCCCGGCAGCCCCCGGGTGATCAGCAGCCGCGTCACGCCGAACATCTTCCCCCAGCAGCGGGAATGCGACGAGGGGGGCTCACGTTGTAGCCCCCGGAAGCCGGTCCGCCCGAGTGTCATGGCAGACTGGTATATCGGCCATAGGTTCCGGTTCCCGCTGTAGAGGCGACCCGGCGACCTTTTTCGAGAGGACCGAGCAACAGATGAAGCCCGACATTCACCCGCAGTACCAGACCACCAACGTGGTCTGCTCCTGCGGCAGCACCTTCACGACCCGCAGCACCGCCAAGGGCGGCGAGATCCGCGTCGAGACCTGCAGCGCCTGCCACCCGTTCTACACGGGCAAGCAGCGTGTGCTGGACACCGCGGGCCGGGTTGCGAAGTTCCAGGCCAAGTACGCCAAGGTCAACGCCGCCAAGAAGAAGTAGCTGCTTCAACGGCGCCCGCCCCGGTTCGACACCGGGGTCGGGCGCCGTTTGCGTGGGGAGACTGAGAAATGACCACCGACCGGCTGACCACCCTCCTGGCCGAGTACGCCGAGCTGGAGAAGCGGATGGAGGACCCGTCCATCCACGCCGACCAGGCACTCGTGCGCCGGGTCGGCCGCCGCTTCGCCGAGCTCGCGCCGCTGCACGCCGCGTACGCCGAGCTGGAGGCCGCGCGGGCCGATCTGATCGCGGCCAGGGAGCTGGCGGCCGAGGATCCGGCCTTCGCCGGCGAGGTGGACGCGGTCGCCGCGGTGCTGCCGCCGCTGGAGGAGAAGCTCGGCGAGATGCTGATCCCGCGCGACCCGCACGACGCCAAGGACGTGATCGTCGAGATCAAGGCGGGCGAGGGCGGCCAGGAGTCGGCGCTGTTCGCGGGCGACCTGCTGCGGATGTACACCCGGTACGCCGAACGGCACGGCTGGGTCGTCGAGATCATCGACGCGCAGGACTCCGACCTCGGCGGGGTCAAGGACGTGTCCGCGGCGGTGAAGACCAAGGGTGTGCCCGACGGCGGTCACGGGGTCTGGTCGCGGCTCAAGTGGGAGGGCGGCGTGCACCGCGTGCAGCGGGTGCCGGTGACCGAGTCGCAGGGCCGGATCCACACCAGTGCCGCCGGGGTGCTCGTGCTGCCCGAGGCCGAGGACGTCGACGTGCACATCGAGCCCGGGGACATCCGGGTCGACGTGTTCCGTTCGTCCGGTCCGGGCGGCCAGTCGGTCAACACCACCGACTCGGCGGTGCGGATCACCCACCTGCCCACCGGCATCGTGGTGAGCTGCCAGAACGAGAAGAGCCAGCTGCAGAACCGGGAGCAGGCGATGCGCATCCTGCGGGCCCGGCTGCTGGCCGCCGCGCAGGAGGAGGCGGACGCTGCCGCGTCGGACGCGCGTAAGGCGCAGGTGCGTACGGTCGACCGCTCCGAGCGGATCCGGACCTACAACTTCCCGCAGAACCGGATCACCGATCACCGGATCGGCTACACCGCCTACAACCTCGACCTGGTGCTCGGCGGCGACCTCGACGCGGTGCTGGACGCGCTGGCCGAGGCGGATCGGGCGGCCCGGCTGGCCGGCGGGTCGGAGATCAGCCGACGGCCTTGACCACCAGCGCACGCTCGGTGCCGAGGCCCATCATGCAGACCAGCCGGGAGTTCGCGTACTGGCAGCCCTGGTCGGTCGAGCCGCCCATGCCGCCGCGCAGCTCGAGGCGGTTGCCGCGGAGGCGGTAGACCGCCATCTGGGCGGGCACCGTCTCGGTGAACGCGAGCACCACCAGGTCGGCGTTCGGCACGTCCTCGGCCACCATGCCGCGCGGGAACATGGTCACGAACCGGCCCGTGGCGGCGTCCAGCAGGCCCTGGTTGCCCTGGCCCTGTGACTCGTAGAGCATGCGGGTGGCATCGAACGGCCGCGCCCAGTCCCAGCTCGCGCTGCGCCACACGACGTCGCCGGTGACCGGATCGATCGCCTCCACGCCGGGCTGCCCGGTGAAGCAGATCAGCTTGCCGCAGTTGAACGCGCCGCCCTCGCCCCTGCCGGTCCACGTCCAGATCTGTCGCATGGTCCGGACGTCGAACGCGTTCATCGCCAGGGCGCCGTCCTTCTGGAGCACCGAGGCCAGCACGTCACCGAACGAGTACAGGTATGCGCCGTCGCCGTTGTTGCCGGCCCCCGGCTCGACGGTCGCCCACGGCACCTTGCCGGTGCGCATCAGCGAGCCGTCGGACGTGCGCCGCAGCTCGACCTTGCCGGCGTCGGTGACGGTCGCGAACCACTGCGGCCGGTTCTGGTCGGCGCCGTACATCGTCGTCCAGCCCGCCACCCGCTCGGACGGGGTGAACGACCACAGCTCGGTGCCGTCCGACGGCCGGACCATCACCACCTTGGCGACCGCGCCGGCGGGATCCGACTCGGTCAGCAGCAGGGTGCTCCGATCCCCGAAGTTGGGATCGCCACGCCGCTGCCAGAGGGTCCGGCCGGTCTCGGCGTCGAGCGCGACGAAATCCTGGGAGACGCTGGTGCCGTCCGGCTGCTCGACCGGGACGGGCACTATCACGAGGCCGGGCACCCAGGTGTACGCCCAGTCGATCGGGCGTTCCGTCTGATGCGTCCAGCGCAGCCGGCCGGTCGCCGCGTCGTACCTCTCGACCGCCGGCGACTCGCCGGCCCGGAACAGGTACAGCGCGTCGCCCTGCAGCTGGAACGGCTGCGACGCGGACGGCACGCTCCACAGCGTGCGCAGCCCGCGCGGCTCGGCCGGCACCGCCGAGCCGGTGACGGTCAGCGCGCAGACCACCAGCACCGCCGCCATCGCGACCCACCGCAGGTGACCCAGTCGCCACGGCCGCTCAGCGGCCGGCGGCTGGGGGTTGCCGGACGAGACCTCGCCCAGCTCGATCACGGTCATGCCGGTGTTCGATTGGCCGCGGCCGCCGCCAGGGCAGCGCTGAGGCTGCGCCCGTTGGCACCCACCTCGGACCAGCCGGCCGCCAGACCGATCGGCGTGCCCGGGACGATGACCTGCCAGTTCTCCGCCGCCGCCGCGGCGCTGATCCGGCGCGACACCTCGGCCGCCTGGGTCGGGCCGGCCCCGGGCAGCACCACCACGAACTCGTCACCGCCGAAGCGGGCCACGAAGTCACCGCGCCGCATCACCCGATTCAACACCCCGGCGATCCGTTGCAACACCAGGTCGCCGCAATGCCGGCCGTGCCGCGAGTTGAGCGCGGCGAAGCCGATCAGATCGCACACGCCGACCGCGGCCCGCTCCCCGCGGGACAGCATCGCGGTCACGTACCGCTCGAGCTGGCGGCGGTTCGGCAGGCCGGTGAGGGGGTCGGTGAGGGTCTCGTCGCCGTACCGGCCGCCGTCGCGCTCCTGGATCTCGGTGGCGTCCAGCCGCGCGGCCACCCCGTCCAAAAGAACTTTTTCATATTAAAAGATTTAATGATGTGTGGGGATGATGTTACATTTTCACTTTATCATTTATTTATTAATAGTGCATTTAAAAG